>NZ_JHVL01000006.1 GCF_000620125.1 Clostridiisalibacter paucivorans DSM 22131
AAAGAATTATCCTTCGCTAATTATTCTATAAGTATATTTTAGCCTTAGGATATCTCTTTGTAAAAGTGTAATAAGAAATAAAATAAATTAATATGCTTAGAACACTTTTAAGAGTGGTTCTAAACATATTATACGAGGAGATGAATGATATGAAAAAAGTTTTGAATTTAAAATCGATTTTATTAGCTATCATGATAGTTTTTGTATCTTTAGTGAATGTAGGCTGTGGTGGAAGTGCCAATGAAGATTCAATTGATGAAGGTGAAAAGGATGCTGCAAATAAAGAGATTGTGTTGAATACATTCGACCATGAGGTAAAATATGATAAAGTACCTGAAAGAGTAGTAAGTATGAACCTACATACTACTGAAAATTTATTGGCATTGGGTCTTGGAGATATGATTGTAGGAACAGCATATGGAAATGCAGAAATATTACCAGAATATAAAGATATATATGAGAGTATACCTGAATTGGCAGAAAAATATCCATCGATGGAGGTACTTCTTTCGGTAGAACCAGATTTTGTATATGGAAGAAGTTCGGCATTTGGAGAAAAGGGGACAGCTTCTGTAGATACTTTGGTTGAAAATGGTATAATGCCCTATGTATCTAAGGCTACTTATACTCAAGGAGCAACAATAGAAGATACATTTGAAGATTTTTATAATTTAGGAAGGATATTTGATATAGAAGATAGAGCGGAAGAGTTAGTAAATGAAATGAAGATGAAAATTGAAAATGTACAATCAAAGACAGATAAAATAGACAATAAATTGAGGATATTTGTATATGATAGTGGAATGGATCAGGCATATACCGCAGGAAAGAGTCTTCAGACTAATATAATATCTTTAGCAGGAGGTAAAAATATATTTGATGATATAGAGAAGACATGGGCTAAGGTCAATTGGGAAACTGTAGTTGAAAGGGACCCAAATTGTATAGTAATAAATGACTATGGCAATACATCAGCTGAAGAAAAGATAGAGTTTTTAAAAAGTAATCCTGCCCTTTCTGAAATAACAGCAATAAAAGAAAATAGATTTGTAATTTTACCATTACCCAGTGTATTTACAGGTGTGAGAAATGGGGATGCAGTTGAATATTTAGCTAAAGAATTTTATCCAGAATTATTCAAATAATTTGGTGGAAAATGATGATTGACATAGTTAGGAAAAACAAACTTATATTTTTTTGTATGTCCCTTATATTATTGCTAATTTCAATAATAATGGCAGTTGGATTAGGACCTGTAAATATAGAATTTGGAACAGTATGGAATGTGATATTTTACAAAATTATGCCTGAATCGCTTAAACCTAATAGAATATGGAAAATAAGTACAGAAAAAATAATTTGGAATATAAGGACTCCTAGAGTTATATTAGGATGTATTGTAGGTGGAGGACTTGCCCTTACTGGTGTATCCATGCAGTCTTTTACTAAGAATCCATTATCTGAACCATATATTTTAGGGGTATCATCAGGGGCATCTACTGGTGCTGTGGCAGTTGCATTAACTGGGGCATTAAAACATTTTGGTATATTTGCCATGCCTATGGGGGCCTTTTTTGGTTCATTGGCATCTTTAGTTCTAGTATATAATCTGGCTAAAACTAGACGGGGAATAATGCCAGTACGGCTTATATTGACAGGGATTGCAGTGTCTGCTATGTTTACATCTATAACTAATTTTATAGTATTTAATGCCAAAAATGAAACTGGTATTAGAACTGCTATGTTTTGGATGATGGGAAGTTTAGCAGGGGCCAAATGGGATTATGTATTTATTCCTTTATTTGTATTGGGTATTTCATTTTTAGTCCTTTTTTTCCTCAGTAGGGCGATGAATACCATGCTTCTAGGGGAACAAACTGCTATAACACTGGGAATAAATATAAATGTAGTTCGAAGGATTATAATTGTAGTATCATCACTTACAGCAGGGGTTATAGTAGCTGTAAGTGGTTCTATAGGATTTGTTGGACTAATTATTCCCCATATAGTGAGAAATATTATGGGTTCTAACCATAGATGGGTAATTCCCATGTCATTGATAAGTGGAGCTATATTTGTAGTATGGGCAGATGTAGCAGCAAGACTGTTGGTAGCACCACAGGAATTGCCCATAGGTATAGTAACTTCCATGACAGGAGCTCCATTTTTTGTATGGTTATTGAAAAAAAATAATTATTCTTTTGGAGGTTAAATATATGCACCTCAAAGTTGAACAATTGAAGTATAGAGTTGAAGATAAAATAATATTAAAAGATATAGATATGTATGTAAATCCTGGAGAGTTTATTGGATTAGTTGGTCCAAACGGCAGCGGGAAATCTACTTTACTGAAAAATATTTATAAGGTTTTGAAGCCTACTGTGGGAAATATATATTTGGATGATTATAATCTAAATAATATGTCTAATAAAGAAGTATCTAAAAAGTTAGCTGTAGTATCCCAAGAATTTGATTCTGGATTTGATTTTTCTGTGGAAGAGATAGTAACTATGGGTAGATATCCTCAAAAAAGTTTTTATGAAACTAGTAATAAAGAAGATAGAGAGATAGTGTTAAATGCTTTAAGAAAAGTAGGGATGTTTGATTTTGTAGATAGAAGTTTTTTTAGCCTTTCTGGAGGAGAGAAGCAAAGGGTGCTCATAGCCAGAGCATTGGCTCAAAAAACGGATTTTATTATAATGGATGAACCAACAAATCATTTGGATATAGGATATCAGATACAAATAATGGATTTAATTAAAGACTTGCAGATAACCACATTGACGGCAATACATGATTTAAACATGGCTGTGATGTATTGTGACCGTATATATGTTATGAAGGAAGGAAAAATAATTATATCGGGTAATCCTAAAGACATATTAGATAGAGCATTGATAAAAGATGTGTTTAATGTAGATTCTCATATTAGATATAATGGGATGCTCAAAAGGATACAAATAGATTTTATTTCAAAGAAAGATAGAATGATTTGATTATAGTATAAAATCTCCTTAAAAATTTAAATTTTTAAGGAGATTTTTATGTCTAATATTCTATACCTTTGTTTTTAGATATATCATCTGAAATTATTGATGTTCCTTTAAGTACAGTACCTGATTCAACTGCAGGTTGAACTGATGGGTTGCTGGGATAATTTTCACCATCATGCTTAAGCCTTGCATAGAAACTTTCAATTCCTCCTCCAGCTACATGCATGATAATATCATTCCAGCCATTAGTTTTTTCTTCACTTATTATTATTGGATTATTAACTAGACTGAATTTAGATATAAATTCATATTCTCCATCTTCTGATGAAAAAATAGCTCCACTACATCCACCAGAACCACAAACTGGCATTCCAACAAGGAATACAAAGGTTTCAGGATTTTCGTCTCCGTTTAGGTCGATTTTGTTATAATAGTATCTAATATCATCTCTGTCTTTTTCTAATTCATAAACCTTGGAAAAGGCTTCTTCTAATTCTTCATCTCTTTTAGTTTCTGATTTAACATATTCTAGATTTGAAAAATCTATTTCATCGGTATTCTCAAATTTAAGTAAATCATCTTGAGATATGTCTTCGGACTCACTATTTTCTGCATTTTCGTTAGCATCTTCTGTATTAGAATTTCCAGCACAAGCGGTTAAGGAAAATACTAATAGCAGTAGAACAATTGAAATATAACTTCTTTTTTTCATTAAAATCACTCCTTAATCAATATTATATATATATTATAATGAGTATTAAAGTATTAAAATTTACAATAAAATTACATAATGATTACATATTATTTAAACTGATGATATAAGTATCATGATTTTTTAATGATTTAAAAATAGTTATGGGTTACAATATATATATAACATATGAAGAATGGAGGATTAAGAGATGAGAATATTTAAGAAAGGCACTACATATGCAGTGGGTATATCTATAGTAATTGCATTAGCTGTAATATTATTAATAGATAGTGATGCTCCTGAAATTTATGGGGAGTCAGCTATAGTAGTAGATATTGATAATAATAAAATAATTTATGCTAAGAATATAGATAAGAGACTATATCCTGCCAGTACTACTAAATTAATGACTGCATTGATTATGGCTGATAGAAAAACAGAGAATGATATTTTCAACTATAGTGAAAGGGTAAGGAAATTGGATGGCAGAAAATTAGTGCTACCTCCAGGAGAAAAAATTTCTGCCAAAGAGGCTATGAACGCTATGTTGATTTTTTCAGCTAATGATGTAGCCCATATGATAGGAGAAAATATTGGTGGTAGTGTAGAAAAATTTGCAGAAACTATGAATAAAAAGGCAATGGAATTAGATTTACAAGATACTAATTTTATGAATCCTAGTGGATTACCTGATGAAAATCATTATACTACGGCATTAGATCTATCTAAAATAGCAATGGAAGTAGCTAAATATCCATGGATTATGGACACTATATCTAAAGATGAGCATATGTTCATAACTGAGACTAGAAAGATACAAATTCCAATCAATAATACCAATCTTTTGTTGGGAATTAATGGATGTAATGGTGGGAAGACAGGTCATACCGATGCAGCAGGATGGTGCTTAGTTTCATTTTATGAAAGAGATGAGAAAAGACTAGTAGGGGTAGTTATGAAATCTCAAGATCAAGATACAGTATTTAAAGATATGGAAGTTATTATAGACTGGAGCTATGATAGGATAAAAGAAATAAAAAATATAAATATATTTAATATGTAACTTCTGTTACGGCAATATTTTTAAAGGGCTAGTAGAATAATGTTAAAGGTACAGATTTTTAACTGAATATGAATTATTATAGATTATTTAAAAGTTTAAAATCTTTGATAGTTATAGTTTTGGCATTAAAATCTATAAGTTTATCTTTCCGCATTTTATTTAATTCTCTAGACAATGAAGGTCTCCTGATACCGAACCTTTCGGCTAAAGCTTTTTTTGAAATATTAAGTTCTATAACTAAACTATTTTGTCTATAGTACTCATATATTAAAAAATCTATAATACGCTCTCTAATAGTTTTTAGTGAGATAGAGTTAATTTTATCTGTAAGTATAAGGGCTTTATCTGATGTAGATTTAAGAAAATTTACTAAGAAAAGTTCATGCTTTTGACAGAGTTTAATGATTAGCTCTTTTTTTATGTGCAGAATAATGGTATTAGATCTACAACTTATGGTCATTGGATAAATATTTTTACTAGAAAAAAGCAAATTCCCTCCAATAGTATTTGGTGCAGCAAAAGATGACAAAGTTAATACACTGCCCTTCTCATCTATTTTTTGAACAAAAAGTTCCCCTTCTAAAATTATATCCATAGTACTACATCTTTCATTTTGAAAATAAAGGATTTCATCTTTTTTATGCTTAGAGATTCTGCAAAGGGTAACATGGAAAAATGTTGATAGTTCTTCATTTGAGAACATGTTAAAAAGTTCCATATGAGATATTATATCAATATATTTTTTTATATGCATAAATTACCTCCATTAGTAACCAAGGTTACTGATTATTTGTTTATTTAAAATTATAATATAAAAAAGATATATTATAAAGAAAAATGAACAATTGGAGGTAAAAAAATGATGGAGTTTTTAAGATTAGATATTTTTACCATACTGTTATGGGTTATAACGGTTATGGCTTTTTTTATTTCATTATTAAAGGATAAAAATAAAACTTTAAAATCCATGGCAAAATCTAAAAAGATGATGAAGAATATGGTTAGTCAGATTATAGCCATACTTCTTTTGATAGGACTGATGTTAACTTTTATGCCACCTGAAATTATAAAAGATTATTTAGGTAATGAAAATTCTTTTATAGCCACAACCATATCAGCATTAATAGGTAGTATTACTTTAATACCTGCATTTGTAGCCTTTCCGTTGGTTGGATCCTTGGTAGATATGGGAGCTAGCTTAGTACCTGTAGCAGCTTTTTTAACCACATTAACCATGGTGGGTGTAGTAACTTTTCCCATTGAAAGGAAAGAATTTGGTATGAGGTTTGCTTTAATTAGAAATTCTATGAGTTTCATATTTGCTATATTGATAGCTATTATTATGGGGGTATTGATATGAAATTGATTAAAAAAACAAAAGAGAACAAGTTGATAACTGGTATTATATTTATTTATATATTATTGAGTTTTTTAAATATAGATAAGGCAACCACATCTATGAAAAATAGTACTTATTATATTATAGAAATGATTCAAATTCTTCCCATAGTATTTATAGTGACTGGATTAATAGAAGCCTGGATACCAAGGGAAATTATAATGAAAAACTTAGGAGAACAGTCTGGCCTAAAGGGAGGAATTATTTCTTTTGTTTTAGGTAGTATTTCTGCAGGACCTATATATGCAGCATTTCCCATAAGCAAACTACTTCTTAAAAAAGGAGCTAGTATATACAATATAGTAATTTTACTTAGCTCTTGGGCGGTGGTTAAAGTACCCATGCTAGCTAATGAAGCTAAATTTTTAGGACCAAGTTTTATGACTATAAGATGGATATTTACTATTATTTCTATATTTTTTATGGCCTATATAATATCTTTAATGGTTGACAAGAAAAATATACCGGAGTTACTAGAAAAGTCTACAAATATGAATCAAGATGGAAATGGGGAGGAATTAAGTTGAAGAAAAAGGTAGTAACATCTATAATTGTAATAATAATTTTGGGGGGACTTTTCTCAATTATTAAGAAGGAAAAAAGCCGGGACCATACTCAAGTTAATAATAATAAGGATTTAGGTATTCCAATAAATACTACAGAGATTTCTATGGAAAAATTAGACAACAAAATTGTATATATGGGAGATTTAGTACCAAAGGAGATATCAAAGGTATCTTCTAAGGCTCAAGGACATATAGAAAAAATATATGTTGATAATGGTGACATGGTTAAAAAGGAACAAATTCTTATGAAATTAGAGGATAAAGATATAAAATTAAAAATTGAAAAATTAAATATACAACTAAAAGAGGCACAATTGAATCATGAGTATCTTTTAAAAGAATTAAAAAAGACCCACGAATTATTTGTTGAGGAAGCGATATCTAAAACACAGTATGAAAAAATAGAACATGAGGCAAATATGGCTGAATTAAAAGTAGAGGAGGTAAAATCTAGCTTAAAGGAACTTAGATCAAATTTGGAAGATACGGTTATTAGGGCTCCCATTGATGGAAGAATAACGGGATTAGACAATGTAGTTGGAGATATGGTACAGAGGGGAAATCCCATACTTATGATAGATAGTATAAAAGAACTTTATGTAGAGGTTCAGATGCCAGAATCGGATATTATGAAATTGAAAAAAAGTAAAAAAGTATATTTGAACTTTCCTAAGATAGACAAAGAAATGGAATCAATGATAAGTAAACTACCTGAAAACATCAGTACAAAAACCAGGGTAGGAGCAGTTGAAATAGGGCCTATAAAATTAAAAGCCTATGAAGATATTATATTAGGTAGGACCATAGAAATATATTTTATTATAGAAGAATATTCTGAAGCTTTAGTGGTTGAAAAAGACGCAATAAAAACCATAGGCAATAAAAATGTAGTATATTTAATAAAAGATAATAAAGCAATAAAGAAAGAGGTTAAACTAGGTTTTAGTCAAAGAAACAAGGTGCAAATAAATGGAGATATAAAAGAGGGTGAAATTGTTGCAAATAGTAATTTAGATTTATTATATGATGGTGCTAAGGTTTTTATTTTTGAAGGGATTGAGTAAAATGAATATAGGAAAAATATCTGTTAAAAATAAATATCTTGTAATTTCTATTGTAATAGCAATAATAATATTTGGGATATATTCCAACATGACTATTAAAACCCAATTATCTCCTGATACCAGTGCCCCTAAGGTTACAGTTATCACTCAATACCCTGGGGCATCGGCTCAAGATGTTTCTCAAAATTTAATAAAGCCTTTAGAAGAGGATTTTGGGAAATTAGAGGGTATATCAAAAATAAAATCAGACTCCTTAGATAATATGGGAATTGTTCATTTGTTTTTTAATTATGGTACTAATGTGGATAATGCATCTATTGATGTACAAAACACCATAAATAAAATTAAAGATAGATTACCAAAGAATATAAAAGACCCAAAAGTTCTCAAATTTAATACATCAGATAAACCTGTAATGACTCTGGCTTTAACCAGTAAAGATATGGATATACAAGATATAAGAAGAATGGGAGAAGACAAAATAGCCTATGAGTTACAACTTATAGATGGAGTTGCAGCTATTGAGATTTTTGGGGGATATATAGGAGAGATAAAAGTAACTATTGATGAAAATAAGTTAAGTGCTTATAATCTAAACTTATTCCAGATATCTAAGGTTCTTGAACAAAATAATATAATGGCACCGGGGGGGAATATTAGGGACGGAAATAAAGAAATTTCATTAAAAATAGATGAAGAATTTAGTGATATGGAACAATTAAGAGGTTTAAGGATTCCCTTAATGGATGGAAATTATATTAAATTGGGAGATGTGGCACAAATAAGTTACGGAGTAGAAGAATTGGAAAGCATGTATAGAAATAACGGTGAAGAAGGCATTGCATTGATGGTTATGAAAAAGCAGGATGCCAATACGGTGGAAACCATAGAAAATATAAAGGGAAGATTAAAGAGCTTAGAAAAAAAATATCCATCTATAAATTTTGAAATATCCCAAGACGATTCAATATTTACTAATCAGATGGTAGGGAATATGACATCTAGTGTATTTATGGCTATACTATTTACTGCCATAATAATTTTATTATTCCTTTCTAACATAGGCCAATCTTTAGTAGTGGCAATATCTATGCCATTGACATTTTTGAGCACATTGGGATTAATGAAATTTTTTGATATGAAACTGGATTTAGTAACATTATCTGCATTAATATTAAGCATAGGTTTTGTGGTAGATGATGCCATAGTTATAGTTGAAAATATAATGAGACATAGGGAAGAAGATATGGGAAAAGGGATTTTAAAAGCTGCAATAGATGGAACCAATGAGATAGCTCTTTCAAGCCTTTCGGGAAGTACTACCACATTAGTGGTACTTATACCTTTATTATTTATAGAAGGATTTGTGGGAGAGATGTTTAGACCTCTATCTATGACTTTAATATTTGCATTGACATCTTCGGTCATTATTTCATTTGTAGTTATTCCAATTATAACTATTGCTGTGGATAAATTTTCCTTTAAAAGATTACAAATCATAATAAATATACTTTCCAAACCCTTCAATAAAATAATGGATAAAATTTTAAAGTTTTATCTCCATATATTGAAAAAAGGGTTAAAGACTAAATTCATCTATATAGTAGTTATTATATTACTTTTATCTAGTGGTATGGCTTTAAAGAATAAAGGAATAGAAATGTTACCTAAGTTTGACAGTGGTACCACATATATAACTGTGGAAATGGAACCGGGTACATCTATAGAAGAAACTTCAGAAACTATGAAATATATAGAATCTATACTGGATAAGGAAGAGAATATTATGGGGTATGATACTCAAATAGGTTATGAAAGAGATAGTAATATAATGAATGACTTTAATACTATGGGGGTCAATCAAGGGGTTATAACCATAAATCTAAATACAAGAAAGGAAAGAGAAGAAACCATATGGGATTTTCAAGGGAGGATAAGGAAGGAAATAGAAAAAATTCCTGGTATAAAGAAATTTGTAGTCAAGGAACAAGGGGGTACTGCAACTACTGGAACAGTAGCACCAATAGATATAAAAATAAGTGGTGAAGACCAAAGAATACTATATAATATAGCATTGGAACTGGAAAGGGAAATTAAAAGTTTAAAGGGTATAGTCAACATCTATAAGAGTTTCCATATGGACAGTCCTCAATTGACCATAAAAACAGACCCTTGGAGAATACAAGAGTTAGGAATGAACAATAGTTCAGTTGCCAAGGAAATAGTGGCCATATCAGAAGGAGTTGTCTCCACCGATCTTAAAATGGAAGATAGGGATGAGGGAATAAAAATAGTATACAGTAAAGAATCTAGGGGGAACATTGAAGATATAATGGACAAAACTATAGATACTCCCACCGGTGCAAAAGTGCCTTTAAGAGATTTAATTTGGATAGAAAAGAAAACTAGATCTAATATAGTGACAAAGGAAGACTTGAAATATACTATTGATATTTTAGGATATACTGAGGGTAGAGCATTTAGTCATATAACAAAGGATATAGATAATGTAATAAAAAAATTCCCTGTACCTAAAGGTTATGAAATTTCACTTTCGGGAGAACAGGAGGACTTAAAAGATTCCATGAAAGATATGATTTTTCTATTGGTTTTAGCTGTAATATTTGTATATTTAGTGTTGCTACCCCAGTTTAAGTCATTTATATATCCACTAATAATTATGGCGGCTATTCCTTTGGTTATAATTGGAATTTCTCCTGCGTTGATACTAACTAATAAATATATATCTATGCCAGTACTTTTAGGATTCATTCTTTTAGCGGGTACCGTGGTAAATAATTCCATACTTCTTATAGATTTCTTCATAGAAAAGAGGAAATCAGGAGCTACTGCTGAAGAAGCAGTTATCTATGGAGTAAAAAATAGATTTAGACCAATAATGATGACAGTTCTATCAGATGTAGTAGGGATGCTTCCTCTAGCTCTTCAATTAGCATTGGGAGCAGAGAGATTCTCTCCATTAGCAATAGCAGTAATAGGTGGAATTTTGGCTTCGACTTTTATAACATTATTACTAATTCCTACGATTTTTTATTGTTTAGAAATTTAATTTATTTAGTCTAATGAAAAAGGTATAAAAGCAATCGCTGAGCTTATAATCATATGTTTATCAATAGTCTGAATTTATTATACAAATGTTTTTGACAATAGGTTTAAAACATTTGCATGAAAGGAAAGATATTTAGTAGAAAAACAAAAGGATATATGAAAATTTTGAAAAAAGTAGGGAATAAAAGGTTGAGAAAATAATAAAAAAATAGGAGGAAAAATATGAATTGTATACAAATCATGGTTGAAGAGCATGAAAATATAAAAAGAATGTTAAAAGTTACTACAAAATATTGTATGGATATATTGGAACATAAAAAAGTAGAATATGAAGACTTTTTTAAGATAATAGATTTTATAAGAAATTATGCGGATAAACACCACCATGGTAAGGAAGAGATAATGTTATTTAATAGAATGGTTGACGAAATAGGAGGAGCAGCAGAAAAGCTAGTCAAATTTGGTATGCTAGTAGAGCATGATATGGGAAGATTTTATATTCAAGAATTGGAATTTGCTGTTAGAGAAGTGTTAAATGGAAACCAAGAGGCAAGATTAAAGATTATAACATATGCTATGTCTTATGTATATCTTTTACAAAGACATATAGAAAAGGAAAATGAGGTTGCATATATATTTGCTGAGGAGAATTTGAAGCAAGAGACTTTAGATATAATAAATGAAGAGTGTGCCAAATTCGAAAAAGAGGCAAAAGAAAATCAAATGCAACAAAGATATTTAAATTTATTATATGAGTTAGAGAAAAAAATATAGAATAAGTTAGTAGTTTACAGTAAACTACTAACTATTAACTGTTTTTATACATCTATCGTTATATTAAAAACTATCTTTAATAAAGATAGTTTTTTTATATTATTCATATTTGATATAATAGATAAATGAGTAGGGAATCAATAGTATTTTATAAAATTATTGGGAGTGAGGATATTGATATTCCAAGAAGAGAGAGAATTAATTGTAGAGTATGGGAAAAAGTTAATTAAAAATAATTTAACTAAAGGTACTGGAGGCAATATAAGTATTTTTATAAGGGAGGAAGAAGTTATAGCAATAACCCCTAGTGGTATTGATTATTTCAAAATGAACCCAGAAGATGTGGTAATTATAGATTTACAAGGCAATGTGATAGATGGAAGTAATAAGCCATCAAGTGAATATTCAATGCATAAAATTTTTTATGAAAGAAGAGAGGATATTAATGCTGTAGTACATGTACATTCTACATATTCAACTACTTTAGCATGTATGCATTGGGATTTACCTGCTGTAAGTTATTTAGTGCCCGTTGCAGGAGGAAATAATGTAAGATGTGCTGAATATGCTACATTTGGCACTGATAAATTAGCTGAAAATGCCTTTGAGGCAATGGAGGAAAGGTATGCTGTTTTTTTGGCAAATCATGGTCTATTAACTGGAGCAAAGGATTTACCAAATGCATTTAGTAAGGCTGAAGAGATTGAATTTTGTGCGGAGATATATTATAGGACTAAGACATTGGGAGAACCTAAATTGATACCAGATGAAGAAGTCAATAATTTGTTAGGGCTATTTCAATCATATGGGCAAGTTAAAGTTAAAAAGTAATTCAAAGAAAGGTAGGTAGTTATGGAAAGAGTAGATGAAGGGTTAGCCTTTATGCTTAAATATGAAAATGTAGCATGGTATGAAGATGGCAAGGTACGTATATTAGATAGGAGGGTCTATCCTACAGAAGTAAGATTTGTCACATGTGATAACCATGGACAAGTGGCACAGGCTGTTGCAGATATGGTTACTCAAAGTGCAGGGCCCTATACTGCAGCAGGTATGGGGATGGCATTAGCGGCCCATGAATGTAGGGATTCATCATCTAAAGAGAAAATAGATTACTTAAATAAAGCAGGGCATAGATTGGCCAATGCTAGACCAACAACTGCAAATAGGATGTCTTTAGTAGTTAAAGGATGTTTGAAAGTTGCTAAAAGGGCCATGGAAAGTGGAGAAAAATTGGATGAAGCTATATTTAATCACACTGTTAATGCGATGAATAATCGCTATTCAAGGATAGGCATAGTAGCAAAATATCTAGCAGACATGTTTCCTGAAAATGGAAATGTCATGACCCAATGTTTTGGGGAAACTATTGTAGGTATGATGTTAAAAGAAGCCAAAAATCGAAATAAAAATGTAAAGTTATTTTGTCCAGAAACTAGACCATATCTACAGGGAGCAAGACTTACTGCCAGTGTAGCATATGACCAAGGATTTGATGTTACTGTAATTACTGATAATATGCCTGCATTTACTATGAAGACTAAGAATATAGATGTATTTACATCGGCAGCAGATTCAATCTGTTTAGATGGACATATAGTAAATAAGGTTGGCACTTTACAAATAGCTATTGCAGCTAAGTATTTTCAAGTACCGTATTTTGTTACGGGGATTCCTGATAAGGATTATAAGAATATTTCTCAAGTTAAGATTGAAGAAAGGGATCCTAATCAGGTATTAGAATGTAGAGGTATAAAGAATACTATGGATGGTGTTAAAGGCTATTATCCATCCTTTGATATAACTCCACCTAGTTTAATTAGTGGAGTAGTTACAGATAAGGGAATATTAAGTCCTTATGATGTGAATAGATATTTTGAAACTAAAGTAGAGGATTACTATTAGAGGAGTTGATGATTTGTCTAGATTCAATTCACATTTTAGAATGGAGCCAAAGGATGCAATACTTTATGCAAAGGAAAAGCTAAATATATTTGATGAAAATGACCATTTAGAAGCAAAAGAAATAGGTGATGGAAATATAAACTATGTATTTAAGGTATGGGATGTGGAAAACCATAAGTCAGTTATAATAAAACAAGCTGATATACTTCTTAGATCTTCAGGTCGCCCTTTAGATATTGATAGAAATAGAATAGAAGGGAATGCACTGATATCACAATGGAGATTGGCAACTGATCTAGTACCTAAAATATATAAATATGACCCTGTTATGTGTATATTGGCTATGGAAGATGTATCTGATCATGTAAATTTAAGGAAAGGACTATTACAGAGAAAAATCTATCCTAAATTGGCAGATCACATAACTACTTTTATGGTTAATACACTATTACCTACTACAGATTTAGTTATGGATTCGGGTAAAAAGAAAGATAATGTAAAAAAATATATAAATAAAGATATGTGTAAAATATCAGAGGATCTTGTATTTACAGAACCATATATTGACTATAAAGGAAGAAATATAGTGATAGATGAAAATATGAATTTTGTAAAAAGGGAAGTTTATAGTGATAATAAATTAATACTTGAGGCGGGAAAACTAAAAAATTTATTTATGAATAATGCTCAAGCATTAATCCATGGCGATTTACATTCTGGTTCTATATTTGTAAGGAGAGACTCCACTAAGGTCTTAGATCCAGAGTTTGCCTTTTATGGTCCAATAGGTTATGACTTGGGTAATGTAATAGGAAATTTATTTTTTGCATTGGCCAATGCTTACGTGACTGAGAATTTGGAGGATATAACAGAATTTATAAATTGGATGGAAAATACTATAAAAGATATTGTAAGTCTATTTAAAGAAAAATTTATAAGTTTGTATAGAGAAATAGTAACGGATGTAATGGCAAAACGGGAAGACTATATGAGGTGGTATTTAGATTCAGTATTATCTGATACTGCAGGTATAGCTGGACTTGAGATTATTAGGAGAGTAGTTGGAGACTCAAAAGTATTGGACATTACTAGCATTGAAGAAATTAGTCAAAGGGTTAGATGCGAAAGGATTTTGATATTAGCAGCTAAATCATTTATAAAAGATAGAGACAGTATAAATACAGGAGATAGATATTTAGAAATTTTTTATGAAGTTATGGAAATAGTTAATAGTTAGTGGTTAGTAGTTGTTGGTGGGAGTTTTATGGATTTTATAATTGTCAATCAATAGGGCTATCTTGATCAAGATAGCCCTATTAATTGATGTTTATCTATAGGGACAATCAGGTCTACCGGGTCTACCAGGGCCATAGCCAGGTCTACCAGGGCCATAGCCAGGTCTACCAGGGCCATAGCCAGGTCTACCAGGGCCATAACCGGGTCTACCAGGGCCATAGCCAGGTCTACCAGGGCCATAACCGGGTCTACCAGGGCCATAGCCAGGTCTACCAGGGCCATAACCAGGTCTACCAGGACCGTAACCAGGTCTGCCAGGACCATACCATGGGTTCCAAGGATTATACCCATAAAAATTCATGAAGGGATATAAAGACAAATATGGATTTTGTCTATATCCTGGATTATATTCATAATCGTCTCTGTTTTGGCTATTCATTTTGACTCCTCCTTTTGTAATAGTTTATTCATCAATTTCTTGTTAAGTTACTATATGTGGTATAATCATTGTATAGTTCAATATATAAGGAGTTGAGAAGATGAGCAGTGATAGATTAAAAAAACAGATAGATTTTTTGATAGAGATAGATAAGATTAAAAATATATTTAGACAGACAGACCTCATGGATGGTTCAAGAAGAGAAAATGATGCTGAACATTCTTGGCATCTAGCTATGATGACAATATTACTTTCTGAATATGCAAATGAAAAAATAGATGTACTTAAGACTATTAAGATGGTACTGATTCATGACTTAGTAGAGATAGATGCAGGAGATACCTTTTGCTATGATGAGAAGGGATATGAAGATAAAGAGGAAAGGGAAAAAAGAGCAGCAGATAGGATATTTAATATATTAGAAGAGGATCAAGCAAAGGAATTGAGAAGATTATGGGATGAATTTGAGGCAATGGATACCCCAGAAGCAAAGTTTGCAAATGCAGTAGACAGAATGCAACCAATGATACACAATTATGTAAATAAAGGTGGTAGCTGGATTAGACATGATGTAGAAAAAGAGCAAATAGTAGAAAGGGCTAGACCTATTGAAGAAGGGGCTGAAGAATTGGGCAAATATATAGATAAATTAATAGAAAATTCTCTAAAAAAGGGATATATTGCCCAGGAAAAACATAGTGAAGATTATAAGGCTTATGTAGATGGATCATATCTAAATGGCAATGTGGGATATGGTGCTGTTATTTTAAACGATAGTGATGTAGTTGAAGAGATTTATGGTAGAGTTACTCGACCTGACTATATAAACTCAAGACAGGTTGGAGGAGAAATAATGGCTGTAATCAACACTTTAAAATGGTGTGGGAAAAAAGGGCTAGATAAGATTTCTATATATTATGATTTTGAAAATCTTGAAAAATGGGCTACGGGTAGATATAAGACTAATAATAAAATGACTAAATCATATAAATCATATATAGATAATTGTAATATAGATATTAAGTGGTATAAAGTGGATAGTCATACTGGCGTAAAATGGAATGATAGGGCTGATGAACTAGCCAAGAAGGGAGCAAATATTAAAGATATAGAGGATGTAAGCAAAGACCCCTTTATAGAAGAATTAGAAAATGCAGTGGATTTATTAATTGACAAATTAGTTGATTGGGGATATGAAGTTAATTATAAAGGTATATATAATGGTAACTGTGCTAAATTACAAGTATTAAAGGACATAGAAAAGATAGGCCATATAAATATATATAATACTAAGAATAAACATCTGAAACCTTATTATGGAGAGATAAAAGACGAAGATGAGAAGAATAAATTAAGTGAGATTATAGATAGAGAGTTGGAAGAATTAAAATAATACATTGGAACATTCTTTGATAACAAAAAAACAATGGTGTAATATCTTTTTTTCTGGGTAATTTTAATAATAGGATTAAAATATAAAGGAGAGAATGAAATGCAGAAGAGAAGATTAATTGTTATCGGTGGTGTTGCTGCAGGAATGAGTGCGGCATCTAAAGCTAGAAGACTAGATCCAGATTTAGATATAGTAGTATTTGAAAGAGGAGAATATGTTTCTTATGGAGCATGTGGGTTACCTTATTATATAGGAGGACTTACAGAATCTAAAGAAAGACTCATAGCTAGAACACCTAGGGAGTTTGAAAAAATGGGTATAAAGGTATTTACTAGCCATGAGGTTATAGATGTAAATTTTGAGGAAAAAACAGTTAAAGCAAGGAATGTTAAAAATAATGGTATATTAACAAAATCCTATGATTCACTTGTTATAGCTACAGGAGCTGAGCCTATAATAGTTCCATTTCCAGGTGTAGATTTAGAAAATGTATTGACATTAAGTACTATACCAGATGCAGATAAAATTAAGGAAATTGCATCTAATGACGACATTAAAGATGTAGTTTTAATAGGTGGAGGTTATATAAACCTTGAATTAATAGATGCAATGACTTTATTAGGAAAAAATGTGAGAATAATAGAACGTATGGATACATTGCTAAATAAATTTGATAATGAATTTGGAGAAATGGTTAAAAAAGAATCAGAAAAGCATGGGGTATCAGTACACACTGGAGAGTCATTGGAAGAAATAATAGGCAATAATAAAGTAGAAAAAATTAAAACAGACAAAGGAGAATATCCTGCTGATTTAGTAATAATGGCATTGGGTATAAGGCCAAATACAGGATTTATAAAAGATAGTGGGATAGAGATGTTGAAAAATGGTGCAATAGTAGTAGATAAAAAAGGAAGAACTTCTATTCCTGATGTATATAGTGCTGGAGATTGTGCGACTATATATCATAAGATTAAGAAGGAGAATGTATATATTCCATTGGGAACTAATGCCAATAAACAGGGAAAAATAGTAGGCAGTGTAATTGGAGGAGAAGATATAAACTTCAGTGGTATATTGGGAACAGCTGTATTGAAGCTTTTAGATATGACATTTGGTATGACAGGTTTAACAGAGAAAGAGGCTAAGAATTTAAGTATTGATTATGGAACTATAACAGTTGATGCACCTAATCATGCAGGGACATATCCAGGTATGAAAAAAATTACTATAAAATTGGTCTATGAAAATAATACGCATAAGATATTGGGTGCACAATTGGCAGGTGAAGATGGAGTAGCTAAACGTGTTGATGTTTTAGCACTTGCTATAGATCGAGGTATGACAACAGAGGAATTGGGAATGGTTGATTTTTCATATTCACCACCATATGCAACCCCATGGGATGCAGTGGCTATAGCGGCCAATGCAGTAAAATAGAAATATAATTAGTACTTGTATAGCTAATAGTTGATATTTAGTAGTTTAATAATTACTAAATGTTAACTATTAGTTTTTTTATTTTATATCTTGTCAATAACCATAGGTCTATTTACTTTTTATAAAATAAAGGATAAAATAGAATAAAAATATGGAGAATAATGACTATGAAATTGGAAAATAAAAATATTAGAAAACAAATAATAAAGTTGGCATGGCCTGCAATACTGGAAATGATGTTACATACTTTAGTATGGACTGCAGATACTGCTATGGTTGGTAGATTAAACCCAGTTGCAATTTCCTCTGTTAATTTAAGTTCTCAAATTATGTTTACGGTGAGTAATATTTTGGGGGCATTTGGTATAGGGGCTACGGCTATGGTATCTAGATATATTGGATCTAAGGATAGACAAAGGGCTGAAGAGATTGCATCTCAAGCTGTGGGATTTAGTATATTAATAGGGCTATCAGTAGGGATTCTAGGTATTTTTTCTACAGACACTTTATTCAAATGGATAGTAAATGATACAGAGGTTATAAATCAGGGAACAATGTATTTGAAAATAGTATATATAGGTGCAATTTTCTTAATACCTCTTATGGTAGGCAATGCTGTATTACGAGGAGCAGGGAATACAGTGATACCCCTTGTTGCAGCAGCATTTGCCAATGTTTTCAATATAATAGGTGATTACTTGCTTATATTTGGTAAATTTGGGTTTCCAGAGATGGGCGTAAAAGGTGCTGCTATTGCAACAGGAAGTGCACAGATAGTAGGTGCTTTAGTAACCTTCTTTTTCTTGATTAGGGGAAAGTCTGGTATAAAAATAGATATTGTTAAAATATTTGTATTTAAGTTAGAATCTCTAAAGAAACTAATCAAATTAAGTGTTCCAGCTATTTTTGAGATGTTCATGAATGAAGGAAGTAGATTAGTGTCCTCTTTTTGGATAGCCCAATTGGGAACAGTGGCATTTGCAGCCCATTCTTTAGCTGTAGCGGCAGAGTCCATATCTTTTATGCCTGGATTAGGATTTGCTATAGCGGCTACAACTTTAGTAGGTCAAAATCTGGGTTCTGAGAATGTAGAAAAAGCTGAATTAAGTGCAAAAAAATCTACAGAATATGGTGTCTTCTTTATGGGATTAATAGGAATTGTATTTTTTGTATTTCCTTTTCAGATAATGAGATTATTTAGTACCGATTTAAAGACGGTGGGATTAGCTGCACAGTGTATAAGAGTCGGTGCATTTGAACAAATACCTATGGCATTGGGGATGGTAATGTCAGGTGCTTTGAAAGGAGCAGGAGATACTAGAGGACCATTTAAAATATCTCTGATAACTAATTTGTTAGTAAGAATGCCATTGATATTTATAGTTGTGTTTATAATTAAAGGACATATTGCATATGTATGGGCTATAACTGCATTTCAATTTTTGGTGGAAGGTACATTAATGACTATTAGATATAAGAAAGGAAATTGGAAAAAGATAAAGATTGAATAAAGGAAAGTTAGTAGTTAACGGTTAGTAGTTATTAGTTTAATGATGAAATCCGTAGGATTTCTACCATCAACTACTAACTACGAACTACCAACTATTAACTAACTCTCCTTTATTCATTTTCGATTTTTGAACCATAACATTCTAATACAGGAACTACAAACATGAATCCGATACCAGGTTTAGATATATAATTTAATTTTTTATTTATCATTTCTGTTGCTTTATTTAATTTATTTTTTTCTCGTATAATACTGATGATGGTCTTATTATAGGGTTTATCACCTTCCAAAATTTTTCTTATACTGGCAAACATGGGTATGTCAACATTATGCTCAATAAGCACTTTTCCCATACCTACACTGTCTATGGTGGTAGCACCTACACCAATTTCATAAAAGATTTCCATGATTTCATCTAACATATGTACATCATTTAATATTAAAAATAAAGCATACATTTTAGGAACCCCCTTTGTTGAAAATATAATTTATATAAATATATTATAGCATTTTTAACTGATGTATAGTTAAAATGTTTAAAATTTTTACATCTAGGAGGAAATTTCTCTAAAAATTTTGACAATAACCTTGCTTTTAAATGCTCTCCATGTTATAATTATAAAAAATGAATATTATTATTGCACAATGGGGTGCATTAGTTAAGGCGAAGAGGCTTGCAATGGAATGTATAACTATGTTCTAGAGCAGGCCTTTATTTTATTCGGAATAATTATTTAAGGAATGATTATCTATGGAAAAATTAGAAAAGCAAAGAATTGTTCAAGAATATGTACCGGGCAAACAAGTTACATTGGCGCACCTTATTGCCAACCCAGAGAAGAGCATCTATACAAAATTAGGTCTAACTGATGAGTATACAGATGCCATAGGAATACTTACAATAACCCCCAGTGAAGCAGTGATAATAGCAGCAGATGTAGCGACTAAAGCAGCAAATATAGATATAGGATTTATAGATAGATTTAGTGGCTCTTTAGTTATTACTGGTGATGTGGCCAGTGTAGAATCAGCTTTAAAAGAGATATTACATTTATTGAGTGATGTATTACTATTTACTCCTACTAAAATTACAAGATCATAAGAAGGAGATATAATGAAAAAAATTATATTAATTGGTCCAATAGGATGTGGGAAGACTACCTTTGTTCAATCCTTAAAAAATATATATAGGAGATATAAAAAGACCCAGACTATGGAATATTATGGTAATATCATAGATACTCCAGGAGAGTACTTAGAAAATAGAAGGTTTTATAATGCACTAATTGTAGCATCTTTTGATTGTGATGTAATAGCGTTGCTTCAAGACAGTAGTAGTAAAAGATGCATTTTTCCTCCAAATTTTGCAAATATATTTACTAAACCTGTTATAGGTATAATCACTAAAATTGATAAAGAAAGTAAGTGTCTAGATTTTTCTGAAAAGTGCCTCAAACTAGCAGGAGCATCAAAAATTTTTCAAATAAGTGCAATAGAAGGAATTGGGTTAGAGGATGTAGAAGAATATATAAAATAAAGCTGTTAATTATTTGCCTTTGTTAATGGGTAAATATCATATAAATGAAGATATGTTAAGGGGGACAATGCAATGAAATACAGAATAGTAGTAGCCGATGATGAGCCTATTACTAGGATGGACCTCAGTGAGATTCTCAAAGAGGAAGGCTACAATGTTGTAGGGGAGGCTTCCGACGGATTTGACGCAGTAGAATTATGCAGAAAATTCAAACCAGATTTAGTGCTCATGGATGTAAAGATGCCTATTTTAGATGGAATAAAGGCATCCAAAGTTATTATTAATGAAAAATTAGCTAAAAGTGTGGTTCTATTGACGGCTTATAGTGGAATGGAGTTTATAGAACAAGCTAAGGAATCGGGAGTTATGGGATATATAGTTAAGCCCATAAGCAAAAAAAATTTGATACCTACAATTGAAGTTGCAATATCTAAAGGAGAAGAGATAGAAAAAATCAAAGATGATGCACAGAAAATAAAGGATAAATTAGAGGCTAGAAAGGCAATTGAGAAAGCAAAAGGGATACTTATGGAGACAGAAAATATATCAGAAGAAGAAGCCTATAATAAAATTAGAAAGCTTAGTATGGACAAACGATGTCCCATGAAGAGCATTGCATCTGCAATTATAATGAATAATTTATAGTACACAGTATATGGGAGAGATTATAATGCTTAGAAAGTTATGTAAAAAATATACTGAGCTTGATCAGTCGGATATAAAAAAGCTTGAAAACATATCGCAAATACTTCCGATAATAGCAGATTTAGTAAGGGCAAATGTATTTATAGACTGTGCGACCAGTGATCCTAATGCTGCCATAGTAGTTGCAGAAGCTAAACCTACTACATGTCCTTCTATGTATGAGTATTCTGTAGTTGGAGAACTGGCATTAAGAAAAAATGAACCAGCAGCCCTTAGAACATTGGAAATAGGTATGGCGACTAGAGATTTGAAAGCCATAACCCAGGAGAACAAAACAGTAAGACAAAGCGTTGTTCCTATACATAACGATGCTGGAGATGTTATTGGGGTATTGATAATGGAGGAAGACATAACTAAAGATGTAAAACAGGATAGAAAGATGGAGTTCTTGGCTGAGACAACAGAGCAGTTGACCGAGACATTACTAAATTTTAGAGATAGTGAATACACTGTGACTTACCATATAAATGATGCAATAGTAATGTTTGACCAACAGGGTATTGCAACGTATGGTAATCCAGGAGCTAAAAAACTATATAAAAAATTAGGATATAGAGACAGTATAATAGGGATGAACTTCGATAATTTAGTCTTAGATGGAAATTCTTTTAATAAACTTATAAACGAGCCTTGCCTAAAGGTATCAGAAGCAACAGTTGGAAAGTTGACACTGCAAATAAAATATGCGGCAATGAAGCAAAAAAATAAGATAGTAGGCGTTACAATGTTGATAAAAGATATTACAGAGGTGAGGGAAAAGGAAAAGGAACTTATACTTAAATCTGTTGCAATAAGGGAAATACACCATAGAGTTAAGAATAATTTACAAACTATTGCAAGTTTACTGAGTTTACAGTCAAGAAGAATAAATAATGATTTAGTAAACAAGGCATTTAATGAAAGTATAAATAGGATACTTAGTATAGCTGTTACCCATGAAATATTAGCCCAAAATGGTGTAGATGATGTAGATTTAAAGACTATAGTTACAAAGATAAAAAACAGCACTATAAAATATGGATTGCCTTGTATGAAAAATATAAAGATATCTGTAGAAGGGGATAGCCTTACTATTAATTCAGACAAGGCCACATCTATAGCGTTGGTAGTAAATGAATTATTACAAAATTCCTTAGAACATGCCTTTGATGGTAAAACGGAAGGGTTTATAGAAATTTGGATTCAAAAAGGAAGTATGTATTCTAGTATATCAATCATTGATGATGGAAGAGGATTTGATGTTAAAGCTATTAAGATGGGTAGTTTAGGATTAAATATAGTTAAAAGTATAGTTAAGGATAAATTACATGGTCACTTAAACATAGATTCCACTGAAAATGGAACGAAGATAATATTTGACTTTAAAAATGAATAGAAAACACAAAGACGTGTTTTTGTAAAAAGGCGAAGGGGCCTAAAGGGTATGGAGACATACTTTTTAGGCCCCTTTTTGCATTTGACTGGAGGGATTGTTTTGAAGGAAGAAATATTAAGCGTAGGAATAGATATCGGAACATCGACTACCCAATTAGTATTTAGTAAGTTGACCATTGAAAACACAGCATCTGCCTTTTCCATACCTAAGATAAACATAGTAGATAAAGAAGTAATATATAAAAGCGAGATTTATTTTACTCCTCTAAAATCGGATACAGAGATAGATGGAGAGGCAGTAAGGAGAATAATAGAAGATGAATATGGCAGAGCAAATATAAAACCTAAGGATGTAGATACTGGTGCAGTGATAATAACAGGTGAAACAGCTAGAAAAGAGAATGCCAGTTTAGTTTTAAATAAGTTAAGTGGATTGGCTGGTGACTTTGTGGTTGCCACAGCGGGGCCAGATCTTGAATCAATAATTGCGGGAAAGGGAGCAGGAGCAGATTGTCTTTCTAAAGAGAGAAGGACTGTAGTGGTCAATTTGGATATAGGTGGAGGCACTACAAATATATCAGTGTTTAAAGATGGAGAGATTTTAGATACCACATGTTTAGATATAGGTGGTAGATTGATAAAGATTGATCCAAATAATATGAAGGTAAGGTATGTATCGGAAAAAATAAAAAGATTAGCCAATGGTATAGGGGTTGTGATAGAGGTAGGCAAAGGTATAACCCTTAACGAAATAAAATCCATAACTAATAGAATGGCAGAAATAATTGAAGAGGTATTGGGGGCTAAGAAGATTACAGAAGATCTAGGGTTAATCTTAACCACGGAGGATTTAAATAGAGATTATGATATACAATACATATCTTTCTCGGGAGGGGTTGCTGACTGTATATATGATGAAGATACTGATAGAGATAATTTTCAATATGAAGATATAGGGGTTATTCTTGGAAGAAGCATAAGAAATAGTGATATGTTTAAGAAATTCAATATATATGAATCCTCTGAAACCATAAGGGCAACAGTTGTTGGAGCAGGAAGTCATACAACAGATATAAGTGGAAGCACTATAACATTTACTAAGGATGTTTTCCCATTGAAGAATATACCTATTCTAAAACTGTCCAAAGAAGATGAAAGCCTAGATTACAAAAGATTAAGTGAGAGGATAAGACAAAAAGTAAACTGGTTTAATCTAGATAATGGAAATCAACAAGTTGCATTGGCATTAAAGGGGGTGAAAAACCTAAGTTTTAAAGAACTTCAAGATATGGGTCAGAGTATTATTGCTGGAATGAAGGACATATTGAACATGGATATACCATTGATAGTAATAGTAGAAAATGATATAGCAAAGGCATTGGGTCAAACAATGCATAGATATCTGGAATATAAGAAGGACGTAATCTGTATAGACAGTGTAAAGGTTAAAAACGGGGACTTTATAGATATAGGAAAGCCGTTGGCTAATGGTAGAGTTGTTCCCGTGGTAATTAAGACATTAGCTTTTGGATATTAATATTTAAATATTAATTATAAAACTAAGAGGTGAAGATGTATGAGATTAAAAACTAAGTTATTTGGTGAAGTGTATCAATTTAGTTCAGTAAAAGAGGTGTTGGCTAAAGCCAACGAAGAAAAATCTGGGGATAGATTGGCAGGAGTAGCAGCAGAATCAGTAACAGAAATGGTAGCAGCAAAAGAGGTGCTTAGCAATCTTACCCTTAAAGATTTGCGTAATAATCCAGTGGTTCCCTATGAAGAAGATGAAGTAACTAGAGTAATACAAGATGCAGTAAATGAAAAAATATATGGGGAAATTCAGAATTGGACAGTGGGAGAGCTTAGGGAGTGGATTTTGGATCATAAGACTAAGGAAAGCGATATCAAGAGGATTAGTAGAGGACTTACCAGTGAAATGGTTGCAGGGGTTGCAAAATTGATGTCAAATCTTGACCTGATATATGGTGCTAGTAAGATTAGAATAACTGCTCATTGTAATACTACTATAGGTCTTCCAGGTACACTTTCTGCCCGTGTTCAACCTAACCATCCTACAGACAATATTGACGGTATATTGATATCTGCAATGGAGGGTCTATCCTATGGGTGTGGAGATGCTGTAATAGGATTGAATCCTGTGGATGACACAGTTAACAGCGTAAGTAATGTATTAAAGGCATTTGCAGACCTCAAGAATAAGTGGAAGATACCTACTCAGGCATGCGTATTGGCCCATGTTAGCACTCAAATGAAGGCCATAAGAAATGGAGCACCATCTGATTGTATATTCCAGAGTATAGCAGGTACCCAAAAGGGTAATGAAGCATTTGGTATATCTACTGCTATGTTAGATGAAGCCAGAGAATTAGCATTGAAGGAAGGCACAGCCACAGGCCCCAATGTAATGTATTTTGAAACTGGTCAAGGATCTGAATTGTCTTCTGATGCTCATCATGGCGCAGATCAAGTGACATTGGAGGCAAGATGTTATGGATTTGCTAAGAGATATGAACCATTTTTAGTTAATACAGTGGTTGGATTTATAGGACCTGAATTCTTGTATGACAATCATCAAGTTATAAGGGCAGGACTAGAAGATCATTTTATGGGTAAATTGACAGGTATATCAATGGGGGTTGATGCTTGCTATACAAACCACATGAAGGCAGATCAAAATGATATAGAAAATTTAGCAGTATTACTTACAAGTGCAGGCTGTAATTACTTCATGGGTATACCAGCAGGCGACGATGTAATGCTCAACTACCAGTGTACTGGTTATCATGAAATACCAACATTGAGAGAACTATTAAATTTGAGACCTACAAAGGAATTTGACCAATGGTTAGAAAAAATGGGCATATATAAAGATGGTAAGTTAACAGAAAGGGCAGGTGACGCATCTATATTTCTTAAGTAGGGGGAATTTAAATGAAACTTAAGACTAAGCTGTTTGGAGTTACTTATAAGTTTAATTCTATAAAAGAAGTATTGGCCAAGGCTAATGAGGAAAAGTCAGGCGATGGTTTGTTAAAGATAGGCGCTGAGACATCTCAAGAAAGGGTTGCAGCCAAGAGAGTTTTAAGTGAACTGACATTGGAAGATTTAAGAAAGCATCCCACTATTCCCATGGAAGAGGATGAAGTCACAAGGATGATAGATAATCTGATAAATGAAAGAATTTATAATGACATAAAAAACTGGACAGTGGGATATTTAAGAGAGTATATATTGCAACATGATACCAGCGAAGAGGATATAAAAAGGATTAGTAAGGGGCTTAATGGTGAAATGATAGCTGGGGTTGCGAAATTGATGTCTAATATGGATTTAGTTTATGGAGCAAGCAAGATTAATGTCTGGGCTAAAGCCAATACTGTGATAGGTAGACCTGGAACATTGTCTTTTAGACTTCAAGCAAATCACCCTACTGATGATATAGATGGTATATTGGCATCTATGATGGAAGGTCTATCCTATGGATGTGGAGATGCAGTAATTGGAATAAACCCAGTGGAGGACACAGTGGGAAATACTATGAAAATTATGAACTGCTTATACGACTTTATGATGAAATGGAATATACCTACCCAGACATGTGTATTGTCCCATATATCTACCCAGATGGAAGCAGTAAAGAGGGGAGCTCTGGTATCAGTATTTTTCCAAAGTATAGCAGGCACTGAAGATGCCAATAAAGCCTTTGGAATAAATCAGTTATTATTGGATGAAGCTTTTGAGCTTATAAAGAAGCAGGGAGCGGCTCCTGGTCCCAATCTTATGTACTTTGAAACGGGTCAAGGTGCAGAGATGTCATTGGATACAGACCATGGTGTAGATGAGATGACATTAGAGGCTCGAACTTACTGTATTGCTAAAAAGTATTTTCCTTTTATGGTAAATAATGTATCAGGTTTTATAGGACCAGAGACATTGTATGATGGTAAACAGATGATACGGGCTAATCTAGAAGACCATTTTATGGGTAAACTTGCAGGGCTACCTATGGGAATGGCACCATGTTATACCAATCATACAAAGATGGATCAAAATGACCAGGAATCAGCAACTATGTTATTGGCATTAGCTGGGTCTAACTATTATATGGGAGTACCAGTAGGGGATGATGTAATGCTAAGTTATCAGGATACCAGCTTTCATGATGATGCAACCTTGAGAGAGCTGTTAAATAGAACACCAGCCCAAGAGTTTTTTCATTGGTTAATTAATATGGGGATAATGGATCAAGATGGCAAACTAACAGCAAAGGCTGGAGATCCTTCAATATTTCTAAAAAATGGAGAGGTGAATTAAATGGTATCTGAAAGAGAATTAAAGAAAATTGTAGAACAGGTATTAACAGAGTTAGGGAGCAAATCTCCTGTAGAAGCTGAAAAATGTACTACACCACAGTGTACAGAAGTAAATGACATAGATGATGGTGAGTTGACTGACATAACAACGATTAATTTAAAAGAGCAGTTATTGGTTCCAAATCCAGAAAATAAAGAAGAATATTTGAGTATGAAAGCCAAGACACCTGCTAGAGTAGGTGTATGGAGGGCAGGTCCAAGATATAAAACTGAAACTTTGCTTAGGTTTAGAGCGGACCATGCAGTTGCAATGGATGCTGTATTTACTAATGTAGATGAAGAGATTATAGGGGAAATGAATCTATTTACTGTCAAGACTAAATGTAAAGACAAAGATGAATATCTTACAAGACCAGATTTGGGAAGAAAATTTGATGATGAAGAGATTAATAAGATGAAAGAAAAATGTCAGATGAATCCACAAGTTCAAATAGTAGTTGCAGATGGTCTAAGTTCAACAGCTATAGAGGCTAATATCAGGGATATACTACCTGTAATAACTCAAGGACTAGAAGGATATGGAATAAAGATTGGAACGCCTTTTTTCATAAAATTTGGTAGGGTGCCTGCAATGGATGTTGTATCAGAAGTTACTGGGGCAGAGGTTACTTGTTTATTGGTAGGAGAAAGACCTGGTCTTGCTACTGGAGAAAGTATGAGTGCATATATCGCATATAAGGGTACAGTGGGAATGCCAGAGGCAAGAAGGACAGTAGTTTCTAATATACATCAGGGAGGAACAGCATCAATAGAAGCAGGAGCACATATAGCGCACATTATAAAAGAAATGTTAGATCAAAAGACCAGTGGTCTAGATCTTGAATTGTAGAAAAATGGGAGGGATTATTAATGAGAAACGATCCAATTCGTGCACAAGTACTAAGTGTTAAATTGATTCCAAATATTGACCCAGATTTGGCTAAGGCACTAGAGCTGGGACCTGAGCATAGGAGTATAGGGTTAATAACTACTGATATTGACGATGTTTCTTATACAGCTTTAGATGAGGCCACTAAAAAGGCCGATGTAGATGTGGTTTATGCAAAGTCTTTTTATGCAGGAGCAGCAAATGCCTCTACTAAGTTAGCAGGTGAATTTATAGGTATATTGGCAGGGCCAAATCCTGCAGAGGTAAGAAGTGGATTAGATGCAGCAGTTGATTTTATAGAAAATGATGCATGTTTCTATAGTGCCAATGAAGATGATTCAATTGCATATTATGCCCATTGTATATCAAGAACTGGAACATATTTATCTAGTATGTGTGGAATACAGGAGGGGGCAGCTATAGCATATTTGATAGCACCTCCAATAGAGGCCATGTATGCTTTAGATGCTGCATTGAAGGCAGCTGATGTTAAGATGGTACAATTTTATGGGCCACCATCTGAAACAAACTTTGGTGGAGGATTATTGACAGGTAGTCAATCAGCATGTAAGGCAGCTTGTGATGCTTTTGCTGCAGCAGTACACTTTGTTGCAGATAATCCAGCCAAATATTAATTGAGAAATTGTGGTGATAATTATGAAAAATAGAGCCCTAGGAATGATAGAAACATATGGATATGTGGGAGCAATCGAAGCCGCCGATGTATGTGTAAAGGCAGCCAATGTTGAATTGGTGGGCTGTGAATTTATAAGGGGTGGATTAGTGACCATTCATATAAGAGGAGATGTAGGAGCTGTAAAGGCATCAATAGATGCAGCAGAGACTGCTGTGGTAAAGGTAGGAACACTAATATCTACCCATGTAATTCCTAGGCCCAGTGATGATGTAGAAAAGATATTGCCTTCTTACGATCCAGATCCAGAAAAAAAAGAAGAAGATATACAGCAGGATGACAAGGAGGATAAAAAGGATATTGAAGAAGATGAGATACATTCAGCAGAAAAAAATGGGGAAACAAGTGGGGAATATGTAGACGAGGATGAGGAAGAAGAAATAGATACAAATGAAGACGAATTGAATGATGAAGAAATAGATTTATCATTTAAAACTGGGGATGAGCTTAAGGAGATTAAAACAGTTAAGCTAAGATCATTGGCTAGAAGTTTAGATGATAAATTTGAAGAACCTTTCCCTATAGAAAGAAATCAAATTAAATATTCTAGAAAAAAAGAACTTATAGAAGCTATATTGAAATTTTATGAAAGGGTGAAGTAGGTGGTGATTAAGGATAAAGATTTAAAATCTATACAAGAAGTGAGAGAACTAGTAGAAAAAGCTAAAGAGGCTCATCGTATATTTAAAAAGAAGAGTCAAAAGGATATCGATAATATAGTAAAGGCTATGGCAAATATAGCTTATAGAGAGTCAGATAGATTGGCAAAAATGGCAGCAGCGGAAACAGGGTTTGGTGTATATGAACATAAGATAATAAAAAATAAGTTTGCAAGTAAAGCTGTATATGAATATATAAAAGATATGAAGACCATAGGCATAGTTAATGAGGATAAAGAGAATAAAGTAATAGAGATAGCAACACCAGTTGGAGTAATAGCAGGGCTAGTACCTTCGACAAATCCTACATCTACAGCTATTTATAAGGCGCTTATAGCAGTAAAATCAGGAAATGCCATAGTATTTAGCCCTCACCCATCGGCACTTAATTGTATTAGAGAAACTGTGCGAATATTGGAAGAAGAGGCAAAAATAGCAGGGGCACCAGAAGGATTGATAAGTTGTATGTCTATACCTACTATGGAAGGAACAGATGCATTGATGAAGCATAGAGATGTTGCATTAATATTGGCCACAGGTGGTTCAGGCATGGTGAAGGCTGCATATAGTTCAGGAACTCCAGCATTGGGTGTAGGCCCTGGAAATGTACCTGCATTTATAGAAAAGAGTGCAGATATACCTCTAGCAGTGAAGAGAATAATGGACAGTAAGACATTCGACAATGGTACAATATGTGCTTCAGAACAAGCTGTAGTTACACAAAATTGTATAAAAAATCAAGTAAAGACGGAATTCGTAAAACAAGGTGGATATTTTTTAACTGGAGAAGAACTAGATAAAGTAGGGAACACAATCCAAGACAGAAGTGGCAAATTCAACTCAGCTATTGCAGGAAGGTCTGCTATAAAAATAGCAGAAATGGCAGGAATAAAAGTGCCTAATGATACAAGGGTGCTAATAGCAGAGCAGACAGAAGTTGGCAGACAATATCCATTTTCTAGAGAAAAGCTTTCTCCCATATTGGCTTTATATGCTGAAGAAGATTGGGAAAGGGCTTGTGACAAATGTATTGAATTGCTGAATTATGGTGGGCTAGGTCATTCTTTAGTTATTCATTCTAAAGATGAAGATATAATAAAAGAATTTGCATTGAGGAAGCCTGCATCAAGGATATTGATAAATACACCTTCATCGCAGGGAGGTATAGGTGCAAGTACTAATTTAGCACCATCATTGACATTGGGTTGTGGGGCTATAGGAGGAAGTGCTACATCAGACAATGTAAGTCCATTAAACCTAATAAATATTAGAAGGATGGCCTATGGCATAAAGGAATTAGAAGATATAGCAGACGAGTATAAAGATGAGTGTAGTCAAAGAGAAGAAAGATTTAATAATGTGGATGTTGAAAGAATAGCAAAACTTGTCATAGCCGAATTAAAAAAAGGTAAATAGTCTTAATAAAAATAAATTTTAATGAAATTAAAGGAGGAATATACAAATGGCTAATACGAATGCATTGGGAATGATAGAGACTAAAGGATTGGTAGGTTCTGTAGAGGCAGCAGATGCCATGGTAAAGGCGGCAAATGTAACACTTATTGGAAAGGTACATGTTGGTGGTGGCCTTGTAACTGTAATGGTTAGAGGAGATGTAGGGGCTGTTAAAGCAGCTACAGATGCTGGGGCAGCGGCAGCAGAAAGAGTTGGAGAATTGGTTTCTGTACATGTAATTCCAAGACCTCATAATGAAGTGGAACTAATATTACCTAAACTTGAAGGATAATCATTCTAGGTATTGCCTGGTCTATATGGACCAGGTTTAGACCTAAAAAAGGATGTGATAATAAATGAAAGTTTTGACTGAGGCAGAACTTAGGGCAAGGCTTAAAAAGGAAAAAACAGATGAGCTCATTGTCAATTCTAATATTATAATTACTCCTTCTGCTAGGGAATATTTGAATGAAAAAAATATTAAATTGGTATTTGAAGATGAGGTAAAACAGGCTAGTTCAAAACCAGATAATCAAAAGCATAAAGAAGATAAAGAGGAGAGGTTTGTACCAAAATATATATGTAGATATACTGGAGGGTATTTTGATGACAAACCTGAACATATGACTCAGTTATATGGTAATGAATTGGTTTTTAAAGATCATCCCAGTATAGTATTTAGGGGTAAACTTGATAGTCTCCAATCGAAAATACTTGAGGTACAGGTGATGGCAGATAGAGATAAGTGCCAGAAGTTGGTTGATGAGATACAAGAAATACTTCGATTTGTAAGAAATATACTTAAAGCAGAGGTTATTAATGAAAAAATAGAAAATATAAGTATCCTGGGACTAAAGGAAGAAGAGGTTAGGGAAATGTCACATAACCCTAAAAAGCATCTAGGAGTAGAGCATATATTGCCTGATTATAAAATGGGAGAATTGGTAATAGGATTAAATGCCATTCGAAGTAGTGTTAGAGAAGCAGAATTGAGTTCTATATCTCTGGAAAGAAAAGATATAATAAAAGCCCTCAATAGATTGAGTAGTGCAGTATATGTAATGATGTGCAGGTATTTGGCTGGATATTACAACTAATGGGAGGTGAACCGATGGATGAAAGAATGATAAAGGAAATAATAGGTAGAGTAGTAGAGGGACTATCACAAGAAGAGAGTGAAAAAGGTATTATACCCATTGAGGCATCAGCAAGACATGTACATCTTAGTAAAGAGGATGTAGAAAGACTTTTTGGAAAGGGCTATAGGCTCACTCCTAAGAGAGAATTATCCCAGCCAGGACAATTTCTGAGTAATGAAAGGGTCACATTAATTGGACCTAAGGGCATGTTTAAAAATGTGGCTGTATTAGGGCCAGAGAGGAAAAACACCCAAGTAGAGGTTTCCAAAACAGATGCCATATCTCTAGGGATAAAGGCACCTGTTAGGGAATCAGGAAAAACAACAGGAAGTTCATCCATATATCTATCATCGGGAAAAGATATGATAAAGGTTGATGAAGGAGTTATTATAGCAAAGAGACATATTCATATGCCACCAGATATAGCCAATAGCTTTGGAGTAGAAGATAAACAAATAGTATCGGTGAAGGTATTCAGTGATAGACCAGTTATATTTGAAGATGTATTAGTAAGGGTAAGCAAAGACTACAGTTTAAATATGCACATAGATTTTGATGAGGCAAATGCGTGTAACTTTGAAAATGGCATTAAAGGAAAAATATTGACAGAAGAGGGGAAATGGCAATGATAGATTTTACAAATTCCGATAGTATAATCGCCCAATTGGAAGAGACTATTAAAAACCCTAAAAAAGTGAAGCAAGGAGAAGAATTGCTGGTAGGTGTGGATTTAGGTACAGCATATATTGTATTGGTTGTATTAGATAAGGACAAAAGACCAGTAGCATGTGAAATGGAATTTGCTCAAGTAATAAGAGATGGACTGGTTGTAGACTATATAGGTGCTATGAAAATAGTGAGAAGTCTTAAGGAAAGAATAGAAGAAAAGATAGGAGTAGAGCTTACCAAGGCAGCCATAGCAGTTCCACCAGGAACAGGTGAGAGGGACAGTAAGACCCATATGTATGTAGTACAGGGAGCAGGTATGGAAGTAACTAATATATTAGATGAGCCTACAGCTGCCAATGCAGTGCTGAATATAGATAATGGAGTTATTGTGGATATAGGTGGAGGTACCACTGGATTATCTATAATTGAAGATAGTGAAGTAGTATATGTAGCTGATGAAGCTACAGGAGGAACCCATTTAACATTGGTTATAGCTGGAAGTTACAAAGTTAAATTTGAAGAGGCAGAAAAATTGAAGACATCTTCGGACAAACAAGATGAAGTTTTTCCTGTGGTAATACCTGTAGTTCAGAAAATGGGAAATATAGTAAATACTCATATTAAAAATCATGATGCTAAAGAGATATATCTTGTGGGAGGTACTAGTTGTCTAAAGGGAATAGAGACAATTATAGAAAAAGAAACGGGAATAACTACTATCAAACCTAAAAATCCATTTTTAGTAACACCTTTAGGTATTGCTATGAATTGCAGGATATAAAGGATGTGATATTTAGATATGAATTCAATGGATACTAAAGAGCTGATTGAATATATAACTAGGGAAGTTATGAAGAGGATTCAAAACACTAATACAGATAAGTTGAATGAAAGAAAGGATAAGATTTTAACTGTAGATTTTTCAATAGAAAATGTATTGGAAAAAGTCAAGGAAGATTTTCATATAGATCATTTGGAAGATTTAAATGAAGATGTAGTTGTAGATTCCTATAAATATATTTTAATAGGGAGTATGACTAATAAGGAACTAGTTAATATTGCATTGGGATTGCCAAATGATAAAATCTCTTCCATTATAATAGACTTTATATTACAAGGCAAAAGGGTGTATGTGTTAAATGAAGGCATCAAATATCACAAATATAAGGACAGTTCCAATATACCATTTTATAATATGATGAAATCTTATGAAGAAAGGCTTGAAACCTTTGGAATAAATTTTGTAAATGAAAAAGAGATATCAGGATTGTTTGCTGATAATATGAGGGCAAAAGAGTCTGTTGATGAAAATGTTGATAAAAATAACCAATATGTAATTAAAGAAAAAATAGTGACGGAATCTCTAATAAGACAGATTCACCAAGGAGGATATACAGAGGTTGTAACAAATAAAGCCACTATAATAACTCCTTTGGCAAAAGACTATATAAGGACCAATGGCATTGGTATCTTTACCAAATAAATTTAAACGAGGAGGAAGGTATTTATGATAGTTGGAAAGGTAGTTGGAAATATATGGGCTACAAGAAAAGATGAGGCTTTAAATGGACTAAAGTTTTTAGTTGTAAAACCTTTAGATTATTCTTCGGGTAAAGACCTTCCTACTGTGGTAGCAGCTGATACCATTGGAGCAGGAATAGGAGAAACGGTATTAATAGTAAATGGTAGTTCGGCTAGAATGGCCTTAGGAAGAAAAGACATTCCCATTGATGCAATAATAGTTGGAATAATTGATGTAGTTGATGTAGAGGAAGATTAAATGGGAAAAGAGGTGTTGGTAGAACATGGATTTATTACAGAAAATATATGAAGCGGGAGTTGTGGGAGCGGGAGGTGCAGGATTTCCTACCCATGTAAAATTAGATTGCAAAGTAGAATACCTTATTATAAATGCAGCTGAATGTGAACCTCTATTAAATACAGATAAATATATCATGATGAATAGAGGGGAAGAAATAATAAAGACTGTAGAAGAGGTAGGAGAGTTTGTAGAGGCTAAACATCTTATTATAGCCCTTAAAGAAAAATATACAGAGGAAATAAATAGTCTGAAGGACATAATTAAAAGATTAAATTCAAATGTGGAATTATTCTATCTAGGTAATTACTATCCAGCAGGAGATGAGCAGATGATGGTATATGAAGTAACAGGTCGGTCTATTCCTGAGGCAGGGATACCATTGGATGTGGGTGCAGTAGTTACCAATGTAGGGACTATAGTCAATATTGGTGAAGCAATGAAGGATAATCCTGTTGTAGATAAGTGCATAACTGTAGTGGGAGAAGTAAATAATCCTACAATGCTTAAGGTACCAGTAGGTATATCGGTTAAAGAGTGTATAGATGCAGCAGGTGGCACTGATCTCAATGAATATGCTGTCATAATAGGTGGCCCTATGATGGGGACTATAATAGATGATAATGAAACCCATAAAAATCACATCAAAAAGACTGATGGTTCTTTGATAATATTGCCTAAAGATCATTATATAGTACAAAGGAAGAGGAAACCTCTTCAGACTATAATAAATGAAACTAGATCGGCGTGTATCCAATGTAGATATTGTACCGATTTATGTCATAGATATCTCATAGGTCACAAATTGAGACCACATAAAGTTATGAGGAATATAGGTATGTCGGAGCAGGATGAAGAGATAATGAAGGAAGCGTTGATATGTTGTGAGTGTGGAATATGTGAGTTGTATTCTTGTCCTATGGGACTTTCACCTAGATTAGTAAATGTATATGTTAAAGGAGAGCTGAGAAAGAAAGGTATAAGACCAGAAAAGGGTAGTACAGATATTGAGAGCAGAGATATGATTGAATATAGGAAGATTCCTACAACAAGGCTTATGGCAAGATTAGATATACTTAAATATTATAATCAAAATATAGATGATATAAAGGAATTGTTTCCTAAAGAAGTTACCATACCATTGAGTCAACATATAGGAAAACCTGCCAGTGCCGTAGTAAAAGTTGGAGATAATGTATCTAAGGGTCAACTTATAGGAAAGGTAGAAAGAAATGATATGGGGGCAAATGTACATGCAACCATAGATGGAAAGGTGTTGGAGGTATCAGATAAGGTAATTATTCAAAGGGAAGATAATGGGGTGATTTTATGATAAGGACCATAGGACTTCTGGAACTAAATAGTATAGCTAAGGGGATAGAAACAGCTGATGCTATGATAAAGGCTGCCGAAGTAGAATTAATACTTTCAAACTCCATATGTCCTGGGAAATATATAGTGCTTATTTCGGGGGATGTAGGAGCGGTAAAATCCTCTGTAGAGGCAGGAAAAGAAGTAGGAAGACAATATGTAGTAGATGAGTTGATTCTACCCAGTATACATCCTCAATTGATTAATGCTATAAATGGTGCTACACAAATAGGGGAAGTAAATGCCATAGGAGCAATGGAATTTTTCAGTGTAGCTACATCAATAGTAGCAGCTGATGCGGCAGCAAAGGCTGCATTGATAAATCTTATAGAAATAAGATTAGGTTTTGCTATAGGAGGAAAGTCTTTTGTTACATTGAGTGGAGATGTAAGTGCTGTAAAGGAGGCCGTCGAAGCGGGAAGTATGATAGGTAAAGACAATGGTATGCTTATAAGTAAGGTGGTTATCCCATCTCCTAGAAAAGAATTATTTGAAAAATTGTTATAGATGGGAGGGATAATATGGGAAAGGTATTGCTTACTAAAAAGAATATAAATCAATATGTATCTAAGGGTGATGAAAAAATATATATTGGTAAGGATATGATACTAACTCCCGGTGCTAAGGACATAATTAGAAATATGGGCCTAACAATAGTATATGGAGAAAAACCAGAGGAGAAAGATTGTGACTACTGTTTTGACCCTGAGATTGTTAAAAAGGATATATTGAAGATGTTAAAAGAAGATTATGGTATTAGTGATGAGGTAAGACTTAATGAGCTGTGTAATGAGACTTTAAATAGGATTAATAAAAAATAAAGGAGGCAAATATTATGGCTGTTAAAAATGCGTTGGGAATGGTAGAAACTAGAGGTTTAATAGGATCTATTGAGGCAGCAGATGCTATGGTAAAGGCAGCAAATGTCACATTAATAGGTAAGGAGCAAATAGGAGGAGGATATGTAACTGTGATGGTTAGAGGGGATGTAGGTGCAGTAAAGGCATCAACAGATGCAGGAGCAGCCGCCGCCGATAGAGTTGGTCAATTGGTATCAGTACATGTAATTCCAAGACCACATGAAGAAGTAGAATGTATTTTACCCAAGGTTAAAACTGAATAGGTAGAGTGGAGAGTAGCATTGAAATCCTTATTTCGATGATAAAGGGGGAGAATAAATGAGTATTAATGAAATTATTGTATATATAATGGTAGTTTTTATGGTATTAGGTGCAATAGACAAGATAATAGGAAATAAATTTGGTCTAGGTGAACAGTTTGACGAAGGTTTTATGGCAATGGGTTCTTTGGCTATAGCTATGGTAGGGGTTGTATCATTGGCACCAGTACTTGCTAAAATACTTACTCCAGTGGTATCTCCTATATATAGTGCATTGGGAGCAGATCCGGCGATGTTTGCTACAACACTTTTAGCCAATGATATGGGAGGATATCCCTTGGCTATGGAAATGGCCCAAACTAAGGAAGCAGGACTTTTTGCAGGACTTATCCTTGGAGGTATGATGGGACCTACAATAGTATTTACAATACCGGTAGCATTAGGGATAATTGAAAAAAGAGATCATAAATTTTTAGCTACAGGTATATTAGCAGGTATAATAACTATACCTATTGGATGTTTAGCTGGAGGAATTGCAGCAGGATTTGAAATATCTATGATACTGAGCAATTTAGTACCTATAATTATAGTATCTTTGCTTATAGCACTGGGGCTTTGGAAAATGCCCAATAAGATGATAAAGGGATTTACTGTATTCGGTAAGGGAGTGGTTATAGTTATAACTGCAGGAACGGCAGCTATAATTGTAGAAACCCTTACAGGAATAGTTATAATACCGGGAATGGCACCAGTTTGGGATGGTATAGAGATAGTTGGATCTATTGCATTGATGTTAGCAGGAGCATTTCCTATGGTTCACTTTATAACTAAAGTATTTAAAAAGCCATTGCTTAGTATGGGTAAAGTTTTAGGTATGGGAGATGTGGCAGCAGCTGGTATGGTAGCTACATTGGCAAATAATATACCTATGTTTCAATTGATGAAGGATATGGATGATAGAGGAAAAATTTTGAATGTGGCCTTTGCAGTAAGTGCAGCATTTGTATTTGGTGATCATTTAGGATTTACTGCAGGAGTTGCAAGAGATATGATATTCCCTATGGTTGTTGGAAAACTTGTTTCAGGTATTACAGCTGTTATGGTGGCCATGTTAATTGCCAATAAGACCCTTGGTAAGACAGCCAAAGCTGAAGAGTAATGGGGGTATAGATTATGGTAGATATAGATACTAAGATAGTGGAAGAAATTGTTAGAAGGGTATTAAAAGAACAGTTGGATGCAAATAATGATTTTAAAAAGGAAACTGACAAAAGTGGAGTTGCAGTTATAAAGACAAGTACAGTAAAACCAGAAAAATTTGATACAGGAAAAGAAGGAGATAAGGTATATCTGAAGGATGTATTGAATCTAGAGGAGAGTCCTAGGTTAGGGTGTGGAGTAATGGAGATGGAAGAATCCACATTTGATTGGACATTAAAATATGACGAGGTTGACTATATAATAGATGGAACATTGGAGATAGTTATAGGAGATAGAAAAATAGTAGGAAATAAGGGGGATATAATCTTTATACCTAAAGATACAGCAATAAAATTTAGTTGTCCCCAACATGCAAGATTTGTATATGTTGTATATCCAGCAAATTGGGAAGCATTATAAAGCTAAGAGTTAAAAGATAAGAAAGAAGTTAGTAGCTATTAGTTAGTGGTTAGTAGTTGATGGTTGAAATCTTATGGATTTCATCATTAAACTACTTATTACTAACCATTTAACTACTAACTTTTTCATATGGACACAAATTTTATTAAATATTTATTTTATACCTCTATCATAATTGTATGTTATTGACAATATGGGAAAAAGATTCTCCGTCTATTTTTATAATGTAAAACAATGTTAAATGGGTATAAATAAATAATAAAGAGTTTTTTAGAATAATAGTAAATTATATACAAAAAATGGGGGGACAAAAATGTCTAGAAAAAATGGCTTTAAGGTTTGGATGAAGATAGCATTATTGTCATTTGTAATCTTAGGTGTGTCTGTTTATCTAGAGATGGACATTCTTTCGGAACTAAAAAATGTTAGTTTAAACAAAACCCAAAAAGAGGTAGAAGAAATATCTAAAGGGGAAGCATTGAGATTGGAAAAGGAAATAGAAGTGGTACAGCGTACAGTGGAAGGCCTTGCACAGCATATAGGACTGCTTACAGAAAACAATAAATTAGATAGGCAATCGGTTATAATGCTTTTAAAAAATAGTTTAGAAAAGAATAAAAATATTATAGCCCATGGTTCTGGATGGGAAGTGAATAGTTTTGACCAAGATGATTCATCATATGCAGGACTAAAGTCACTGGGAAGTGATAAAAATGGAAGATTTCTACCATATGCCTATAGGGGTGATGATGGCCAGATAGGGGTAGATGTATTGGTAGAATATGATGTGGAGGGTGCAGGAGATTGGTATCTAGTACCTAAAAGGACTAAAAAACCCATATTGACAGAGCCGTACATATATCCAGTAAATGGAGTGGATGTGTTGATGACTACTATATCCTATCCTGTATTGGACAGCAAAGAAAACTTTTTAGGAGTAGTAACAGCAGACATAGGGTTGGATTATTTGAGTAATAGAATAGAAGAGATTGAAAGTATAAAGAATTTAAAAGGATCATCTACAATAGTCTCTAAAGAGGGAACAGTAATATGTAGTAATGTAAATGAAAACCCTACATTCCAGTCTCTAATGGATGAAGGAATAATCAATGATGAAATAATGGATAATTTAAGTAAATATAATAAAGGGAGTTTTTTTACTGAATTAGCTGGAGAAAAGGAAGAAGATTTAGTTGTCTATCAGCCTATTAATTTTAATGATATGGACACTGTGTGGGGCTATATAACCAATATACCTAAAGCTCAAATACTTAAAGAATATAATTCAATATATAGAACAGATATAATTTCCATAGCAATTATAATAATTATATCTATAATATTGATAATACTAATTACTAGAGGTATAAATAACCCTATAAAAGAAATGATACTGCTTATGCATAAAGCAGAGCAGGGTGATTTGACCAATGTGTGGAAAAAAGAACGGGGAGACGAGTTTGGAGTATTATTTAAGAGTTATAACAATATGGTAGTAAATATCAAAAGTTTAATAAATAGTGCTAAAGAGTCAGGGATTGTTGCTAACGAAGAAACAAAAGCATTGTCAGAAATATCAGTACAAAGTGATAGAGCTGCCAATGAGATAGCAGAAGCCATGGACCAGATGGCGAATAGTATATCTGACCAGGCTAAAGATGCTGAGGAAATAGCCCAAAAGACTACTGAATTAGGAAATGGAATAGAGAGAATAGGTAGACTAATAGAGGGAACGTTTGACATTGCTCAGGAAAGCAATAAGATAGGTGATAACGGCATTGAAATAATAAAAAAATTGAGCACCAAAACGCTAGACATAGCAAATAGCATAAAAGTTGTGGATACTACTATAGATGATGTAAATGAATATGCTCACAATGCTGAATCTATTACTCAATTGATTGATGATATAGCCGAGCAAACGAATCTATTGGCATTAAATGCATCTATTGAGGCTGCTAGAGCAGGAGAGGCAGGTAAGGGATTTGCAGTAGTAGCTGATGAGATAAGAAAGTTAGCTGTTGAAGTCTCTCAAGCTACAAATGATATAAGAGAGAGGATACACAATATTCAAGACAGTTCTAAAAATGCTGTAATGGCCACAGAGACTGTAAAAGAAATGCAGGAGGAACAAGAAAAATGGCTCAATGATACTAATGAAATATTTAATCATATATCTAATTCACTTTCAGATTTAGTTGGAAACATGGAAAATGTGACCAAGTACGCCCATGAAATAGAAGAAGGAAAAGATACGATTGTTGAGGCCATAAATAATATTTCAGCAATAACTGAGGAAAACTCTGCTGGAACTCAAGAGGTTTCTGCTTCTGTAGAGGAGCAACTAGCAACTATGGAGTCATTGAATAGACATGCTGAAAATACAAAAAAATCATTTGAAAAACTATTGGAAGATATAAAAAGGTTTAAAGTAGATTAATTTTAATCTACACTCCCGCAAAAAAAGTTAAAAAAATCCTTGACATAAGTTAATAAACTTTGTATAATATCTTTTGTCGGTATCAGTAAATAATGCGGGAGTGGCGGAATTGGCAGACGCGCTAGACTTAGGATCTAGTGCCATTGGCGTGGGGGTTCGAGTCCTCTCTCCCGCACCATAGACATAAAAAAACCAATGGTTTGTCCATTGGTTTTTTTAATATGTATCTCATAATTGAATTAGAATAAGTAATCTTAAAAAATGACTATATTGGATAGGCAAATTATTTATGATATAATATAATGGTTAATTGATTAGAATATATTGACTGGACAAACATTTAGTATTTTAAAAATACATAAATTAAATTGGATGAGGAGGAACGAAGTTGAGTTCAACAATCGTAAAAAAAGAAAATAATAATGTAACATTAAAAATTGAGGTAAGTTCAGAAACATTCGAAAAGGCTATACAAAAATCATATTTAAAAAACAGGGGTAGATTTAATATTCCTGGATTTAGAAAGGGTAAAACTCCAAGAAAAATAATTGAATCTAGATATGGGGTAGAAGTTTTTTATGAAGATGCAGTTAATTTTGTATTACCTGATGCATATGATAAAGCAATAGAAGAACATGATTTAAAACCTGTAGATAGACCTGAGATAGATATAGAAGAACTTGAAAAGGATAAACCAGTTGTATTTAAAGTAGATATAACAGTAAAGCCAGAGGTTAAACTAGGAGAGTATAAAGGAATAGAAGCAGAAAAAGTAGAGTATAATGTAACAGAGGAAGATGTGGAAGCAGAGCTTAAAAATATGCAAGAGAGAAATTCCAGATTAATAGCTGTTGAATATAGAGCTGCTAAAGAAGGAGATACAGTAGTTATAGATTATGAAGGATATGTGGGAGATGAACAGTTTGAAGGAGGTACAGCTGAGAATCAAACACTGGAATTAGGATCAAATACCTTCATACCTGGATTTGAAGAACAATTAGTAGGTAAAAATGTAGAAGATGATGTAGATGTAAAAGTTACATTCCCAGAAGAATATCATTCAGAAGAGTTAGCTGGAAAGGAAGCAATATTTAAAGTTAAAATTCATGAAGTAAAAGAAAAAGAATTACCAGCATTGGATGATGAATTTGCTAAAGATGTAAGTGAGTTTGATACATTAGAAGAACTAAAAGCAGATCTAAAGAAAAAAATGGAAGATGAAGCAGAGCAGAAAGAAAAAAATGAAACTCAAAGTAAAGTTATAGAAAAAGTATTAGAGGGAGTCGAAGTAGATATCCCAGAAGCTATGATAGAAGCTCAAATAGATTCTGAAATAAAGAATTTCGAATATAGACTACTTTATCAAGGACTTAATATGGAAAAATATCTCTCATTAACAAATACAAAAATAGAAGACCTTAGAGAACAAATAAAACCTACTGCAGAAAATTTTGTTAAAACAGATTTAGTTTTAGAAGCTATATCTAAAGCAGAAGAAATCGAAGTAACAGAAGAAGAAGTAGAAAAAGAGTTGGCTAAATTAGCTAAACAATATGACCAAGACTTAGATAAATTTAAGAAAAATATGAGAGATGAAGATTTAGAATACATCAAAATGGGTATAATTAAAAGCAAGACGGTAGATATGCTTGTAGATAATGCAAAGCTTGTTTAATCAATATACTATCGTCGGTTTAATTTGCAAAAAATTAACATGGAGGGATAGATATGGCTTTAGTACCTGTTGTTGTGGAACAAACTAATAGGGGAGAAAGATCTTATGATATTTATTCTAGACTTTTAAAAGATAGGATAATTTTCTTAAGTGACGAAATCAACGATACCACAGCAAGTTTAGTGGTTGCTCAGTTGTTATTTTTGGAGGCTCAAGATCCAGATAAGGACATTCAAATATATATAAATAGTCCAGGTGGATCAATAACAGCGGGTTTTTCAATATATGATACTATGCAATATATAAAGCCTGATGTATCTACTATATGTGTAGGTATGTGTGCTAGTATGGGAGCATTTTTACTTACTGCTGGCGCTAAAGGTAAGAGATTCGCCCTTCCAAATTCAGAAATAATGATACATCAACCATTGGGAGGAACTAGAGGTCAGGCAGAAGATATAAGAATACATGCTGAAAGAATATTGAAGATGCGAGATAAATTAAATGAAATAATAAGTGATAGAACAGGCCAACCACTAGAAAAAGTTGAAAAAGATACCGATAGAGATTTCTTTATGTCAGCAGAAGAAGCTAAAAAGTATGGTATAATAGATGAAGTGATAACTTCTAGGAAATAATTTTGAGAGAGGTGTCTTAATGTCAAGATTTGACGATAAGCAACTCAAATGTTCTTTTTGTGGCAAATCACAGGATCAGGTTAGAAGGCTTATAGCTGGACCTAATGTATATATATGTGATGAATGCATTAATTTATGCCAAGAGATAATTGATGAAGAATTCGATGAAGCTGTGGATGTGGAGATGAAAGAACTGCCAAAACCCATGGAAATAAATGAGATTCTTAATCAATATGTCATTAAGCAAGATAGGGCAAAAAGGGCATTAGCAGTTGCAGTTTATAATCATTACAAAAGAATAAACAAGAAAACTTCTTCTTCAGATGTTGAATTACAGAAGAGTAATATAATTATGCTTGGACCCACAGGTTCAGGTAAGACATTATTAGCCCAAACATTGGCTAAGATATTAAATGTACCATTTGCAATAGCTGATGCAACATCATTAACTGAAGCGGGATATGTTGGAGAGGATGTAGAAAACATACTCTTAAAACTTATTCAGGCAGCAGATTATGATATAGAAAGGGCAGAAAAGGGGATAATATATATTGATGAGATAGATAAAATAGCAAGGAAATCAGATAATCCATCAATAACAAGAGATGTCAGTGGTGAAGGTGTTCAACAGGCATTGTTAAAAATACTTGAAGGAACTGTAGCCAGTGTACCACCTCAAGGAGGCAGAAAACATCCCCATCAAGAGTTTATTCAGATAGATACTAGTAATGTATTATTTATAGTTGGTGGAGCTTTTGATGGTGTAGAAAATATTATTCAAAATAGAATAGGTAAAATGTCTATGGGATTCGGGGCAGACATAAGAAGTAAAGAAGCGAAGGATATAGGCGAAATATTAAAGCATATACAGCCTGAAGATTTATTGAAATATGGTCTCATCCCTGAATTTGCAGGAAGATTACCAGTCATGGTGTCTCTTGATCAATTAGATGAAGAAGCCCTTATAGACATATTGACTAAACCTAAAAATGCATTGGTTAAGCAATATAAGGAACTGTTCATGATGGATGGAGTAGAATTAGAATTCGAAGACCAAGCACTAAAGATAGTAGCACAAAGGGCAATAGAAAGAAAAACTGGAGCCAGAGGATTGAGGGGCATACTTGAAGAAATAATGTTGGATATAATGTATGAAATACCCCATAGATCTGATATAGAGAAATGTGTTATAACAAAGGATACCATCCTTAAGAAATCTGAACCTACTTTAGTTCTTTCTGAAAAAAGAAAGAAAAAGGGAAAGAAAGGTGAAGAAGAGTCAGCTTCTTAAAAAAATGTCCACATTGGTGTGGACATTTTTTTATATATTGACTATTTATATTTGTTTGGGTAACATTGTAGTAGCATGGGTAAAATATTTATAAATATATTTTAAATTAAAAGAGAATAATAGTTTTGCTATTTGAAGGAGTTGATAGTGTGGATAGCTATAAGATAAAAAGTGAAAAACGAGAAATACCATTGATACCGTTGAGGGGATTGTCTGTATTTCCTTATATGGTAGTCCATTTTGATGTTGGACGGGATAAATCTATAAATGCATTGGAAGAGGCCATGGTAAATGATTCTTTGATATTTTTGACGGCACAAAAAGAAGCAAAGGTGGATATTCCTACCCCTGAAGATTTTTATAAAGTGGGAACAGTTTGTAAAATAAAGCAAATGTTAAAATTACCGGGAGATACCATAAGAGTTTTAGTAGAAGGTATAAATAGGGGAAGAATAACGGAGATATTAAAGGAAGAACCATACTTTGAGTCAGAAATAGAGGAAGTAATCTATGAAATAGATGAATCCAATAAAGAAATAAAGGCAATGATGAGATTAGTGGTAGAGAGATTTGAAGAATATGTAAGTTTAGGCAATAAAATTTCTCCCGATGTAATAGTTACTGTAGATGAGATCAAAGAACCTGGAAGATTGGCAGATGTTATTTCTTCGTATATACATTTAAAGCCAGATAATAAACAAAAGATATTAGAGGCATTTGATCCATATAAAAGGTTAGAGGTATTGCATATAATACTTGAAGAGGAAATAGAAGTATTACAAATAGAAGATAAGATATCTAATAGAGTAAAGAAACAGATAAATAAAGTTCAAAAGGAATATTATCTTAAAGAGCAGTTAAAAGCTATACAGAAAGAACTAGGAGAAGGGGAAAGCTTAGAAGAAGAGGTCTTAGAATACGAAGAAAAAATCAATAAAATTAAAATGCCTGATGAAGTAAAGGAAAAGGCATTAAAGGAAGTAAATAGGCTTAGAAGGTTGTCTCCTGCATCGGCAGAAACTGCTGTAATTAGAAATTATGTAGAATGGATTATAGAGTTACCTTGGGATAAACAGACTAAGGATAGAGTAGATATAAAAAAATCTAGAGAAATATTAGACAAAGACCATTATGGACTTAAGGATGTAAAGGAAAGAATTCTAGAATATCTAGCTATAAGAAAATTGGCTAAGGATATGAAGGGTCCTATATTATGCTTAGTTGGTCCTCCTGGTGTAGGTAAAACATCAATAGCTAAATCAATAGCGAGATCAATAAATAGAAAATTCGTACGAATGTCTTTAGGTGGAGTAAGAGATGAAGCAGAGATAAGGGGACATAGAAGGACATATGTAGGAGCTATACCAGGGAGAATAATATCTTCTATAAAAAAGGTGAAGTCCAAAAATCCTGTATTTTTATTTGATGAAATAGATAAAATTAATAGTGATTTTAGAGGAGATCCAGCTTCAGCTTTATTGGAAGTATTGGACCCCGAACAAAATAGTACATTTACAGACCATTTCTTAGAGGTACCCTTTGATTTGTCCAAGGTTATGTTTATAACTACAGCAAATACAATCAATACTATTCCGAGACCATTATTAGATAGGATGGAGATAATTCGAGTATCTGGTTATACAGAGGAAGAAAAATTGGAGATAGCTAAGGGATATTTGGTAACTAAACAGCTTAAGGAACATGGTTTAAAGGAGAAAAACATAAATATATCAGAAAATGCATTGAGAGATATAATAAATAACTATACCAGGGAAGCAGGTGTTAGGAGTCTAGAGAGGAGTATTGCCACTGTATTTAGAAAGTCTGCAAAAAGAATTGTAGAAGATAAAGTAAAGACTGTAAGGATAAATAGTGGAAATCTAGATAAATACTTGGGCATACCTAAATATAGATATGAAATGGCAGCTAAAGAAAATCAGATAGGTATAGCGACTGGTCTTGCATGGACAGCAGTTGGAGGAGAAACATTGTCTATAGAGGTTACTCCAATGGGTGGAAAAGGCAAATTACAGCTCACAGGGAAACTGGGAGATGTGATGAAGGAATCTGCAATGACAGGAATAAGTTATATAAGATCTAAAGCGAAGGATTTAAATATAAATGATGATTTCCATGAGAAACAAGATATACACATACATGTGCCAGAGGGAGCAATACCTAAAGATGGACCATCGGCAGGGATAACTATGGCTACAGCAGTTATATCAGCCCTTACCAATATCCCTATAGATAGTGCATTGGCAATGACTGGAGAAATAACGTTGAGGGGCAGAGTTTTACCCATAGGAGGAGTAAAAGAAAAGGTACTTGCAGCTAATAGGGCAGGTATAAAGAAGGTATTATTGCCATATGAAAATAAAAAAGATATGGAGGAAATACCAGATAAAATTAAGAAGAGGTTAAATATAGTATTTGTCAAAACCATGGATGAGGTTTTAGACCATGCCTTAGTTACAGAGGAGAATGAACATGAAAATTAAAAAGGCAGAGATACTTGCAACTGCTGTTAGGGAGAATCAATATCCTGAAATTGGTCCTCCTGAAATAGCATTTGCAGGTAAATCAAATGTGGGAAAATCATCTTTGATAAATACCCTTGTAAATAGAAAAAATCTAGCCAGGACCAGTGGACAACCAGGGAAAACTCAAACTTTAAATTTCTACAATGTAAATGATGAATTTAGGTTCGTAGACTTACCAGGATATGGATATGCTAAGGTATCCATGAAGGAACGAGAAAGATGGGGAACGATGATAGAAAATTACTTGGTAAATAGGCAAACCTTAATAGAGGTATTACAATTAATAGATATAAGACATCCTCCAGGAGAGCATGATATAATGATGCATAATTGGATAAGATCTTTTGGATATAAGGGGTTAGTCATAGCTACTAAGGCGGATAAAATATCTAAGGGAAAATGGATGAAACATATGGCTATTATAAAAAGAGATCTAGGCATACAAGATAATAATCTAATCATACCATTTTCAGCATCAAAGAAAATAAATAAAGATAAGGTATGGGAAACATTAGAATCAATAATCCCTGTGGAATAGTATCCACAGGGATTATTTAACTTTAAAAACAAAAACGGCCATTTGGCCGTTTTATGTAATATTAGTCTTCTTTTTCAAACATATCTTTACCTGCACCACAAACTGGGCAAACCCAATCTTCTGGTAATTTGTCAAAAGGAGTTCCTGGTTCTACACCGTTATCAGGGTCTCCTTCAGCAGGGTCATAAACATATCCACATGGTACGCATACATATTTGTCCATAATAAAAAACCTCCTTTGAAAGTTTCACTATAATTTAGTATAATTGTCTACGAGAATTATATACCCTCATAGTGATATTTTAAACTAAAAATAATAAAAAAGCAATAGAGTCTAAATTGGACAAAATAAAGATTACAACATATACTTTTTGGGTAGAATATAATTAGAAAATCGAAATAATATATAATAAGGGGATTAAATAAAATAATTCTAGGTGGGTGTGGTTAAATTGTGCTATATAATAAAGAAGACTTTATCCAGTGATTTATTAGAAATGAAATCAGCATTGCAAGAAATATTAAAAAGTTTACAAAATGTTTTAGTGGACGAAACAACCCTATTTGATGCAAGACTCATACTAGACGAGTTAATATGCAATGGTATAATACATGGAAATAAATCTGATACTAGAAAGAAGATAGATGTATTTGTAGAAGTAAATGTTGATAACAATAAATACATCAAAATAGAGGTATCAGATGAGGGCAGTGGATTTAAATATGAAAGGGAAGCATATGATCCAATGAAATTGACCATAGGTGGAAGAGGGCTAAAGATTGTAGATGAATTAAGTGACGAGTTTTTGATATTTGAAAACAGGGCCATATCTATAAAACATCTCTAATAAACTCTAATATGCTTTGTTTACTTTTGATTGATTAGTAAATAAAGTATATTAGAGTTTTTTTAATGAAAAATAACTATTAACTAATAAATATATATGTTATAATATCCTATAAAAATTGAAAGAAAAGGTGATGTAATGGTAAAAAAGAATGACGTCTTAGAGCTTACTATAGAAGATGTAAAATTTCCTAATAAGGGAATATCAAGTATAGATAATGAGAATATAATTATAAAGAACACTATTAAAGGACAAAAAATTAAAGCTAGAATAAGTAAAAAAAGGGGCAAAAAGATAGAGGCAAAGGTAATAGATGTATTACAGAGATCTCCTCAAGAAATAGTGCCTAAATGTGTACATTTTGAAAACTGTGGAGGATGTATATATCAAAACTTACCTTATGAAGAACAGCTTAAACTCAAATCTTCACAGGTACAAAGATTATTGTCAGAAGCAGGAATAGAGGGATATGAGTTTTTAGGCATAGAGAAAAGTCCATTAGAATATGAATATAGAAATAAAATGGAATTTACTTTTGGAGATGAAAAGAAGGATGGACCATTGACATTGGGGATGCATCAACAAGGGAAATTTTATGAAATACTCACAGTGGATAAATGCCAGATAGTAGACAATGATTTTACAGAGATATTAATGACTGTGTTGGAATATTTTAAGGATGAGGGGACATCTTTTTATCATAAAAAGACTCACCAAGGAGTAGTTAGACATTTGGTAGTAAGAAAGGCTGCTAAGACAGGAGAAATACTTATAAACTTGATAACATCGTCTCAACAGAAACTTCAACTGGAAGATTTGGTAGAAGATTTGAAGAATATAGATTACAAAGGTGTATTGAAGGGAATACTTCATACAATAAATGATGGTCTAGCAGATGCAGTAAAGAGTGATGAAATGCATATACTGTATGGTAGTGACTATATCACAGAAGAATTATTGGGGCTTAAATTTAATATATCGGCATTTTCTTTCTTCCAGACAAATTCATTTGGAGCAGAGAAGCTATATTCCATAGTTAGAGATTTTATAGGGGAGACAGAAAACAAGACTATATTTGACCTATACTGTGGTACAGGAACTATAGCCCAGATAATGGCACCAGTAGCTAAAAAGGTAATAGGCATAGAGATAGTAGAAGAAGCAGTAGAAGCAGCTAGAAAAAATGCTAAACTAAATGGATTAGATAACTGTGAGTTTATAGCAGGAGATGTACTTAAAAAAGTAGACGAATTAAAAGAAAAGCCAGATATAATAATATTAGACCCTCCAAGGGATGGCATACATCCAAAGGCTATAAACAAGATAATAGACTTTATGCCCGATGAATTCATATATGTATCATGTAAACCTACATCCTTAGCTAGAGATTTACCTGTATTTGTAGAAAGGGGATATAAGGTAGATAAGGTAAAATGTATGGATATGTTTCCTCATACACCACACGTTGAAGCAGCAATTCTGATGACGTATTGTGGTTTGGGTAAAGAATAATAGGGTTTGACCACAACATGTAGTGGTTTGAAGATGAAATTTGGGTCAAAAATTGGTGAAAAAGCACCCTTTTTTGACCCTTTTAAATAGGGAGTTTGACAGATGACATTGGATAAATATGGATATTTGAAGGGCAATTTGAAAAAAGTAGATAAACACTAGGAGCAAATTAGAACTTAAATATTTTAATGCTTTCCGCTTTATGTTAAATTTATAAATAATATAGTTAGTTATTTAGGCTGGTTATTATTTTCAGGATAATTTATATTCTTTTCTTTAAATTTTAAAAAACTTATAAAATTTTCTAAGTCCTTCAGACTACTAGTTGTTAAATTATAAATATCATCTAAAGGGAAAGCAGAGCAGTAATTATCCTCATTTTCTTTTATCCATTTATAATCCTGGAAATTAGATATACCGACTAAATAATCTAAACTGGTATTTAAAAGTTTTGCTATAATTATAGCATTTTGTAATGTAGGCATTTTTCTGCCACTTTCATAATATGATATGGTACTCTGGGTTAGGTTAAGTTGCTTTGCTAATTCATCCTGGGTTAAGCCCAAATATTCTCTTAGCTGTTTTAGCCGATGTGAAAACATTAAAATCACCTCTAAATTAATTATAATATGATTTTAATAATAAAATTAAACATATGACTTATAGAAATATTATTTGAATTATATGTCCAATAGGCATATAATTAAATTGTCTATATATTTGTTTATATGTCTTAAAATAAGTTTTAAAGCTTATATAAATATGGAACATTGGGTCTAAAGATGTTATATTTTAGTTATATGCTAGCAAAAATATAAGTTACAAATATAACTAATACGAGGGGTTAATGATATGGATTTAAAAGATAAATTAAAATAGTAAATTTCAGCGCTGTAGTGCTTCCAGTTAGTATAGGAATAACTGAATTTATGAAGATGGATAGCATTGAACAATTAATAGGGCGAGCTAATGAGGCACAATATATGGAAAAAGCAAAGGGCAGAAATAATGTTCAAGTTATATAAAGAAATATATAACTGTATAGGAGGGATTCTATTGTATAGAATGTTTGATGGGTCAAATAAAGATTTTAACCTGAATTATAAATTAAAAGAACAATTATCTGATTTTTGCAAATCTCTTAATTTTGATGGTTGGAATATTTTAATGCTTAACAGAGATAAAAGATATGCTTTCGTATTCATGTCTTCAATGGAGGATTCAATAGATAGCTTAAATATACAATCTAAAGTATTCTTTGATATCTCAAAGGAAGATTCCTACCTATGTAAAGCAATTAATGAAAGTAAAATTATTATTTATGATGGAGATTTCAAGAATGATACCCAAAAGTCTTTAAACAAATTAAATGAGGAAAATGCATCAGAAATGTATATTCCTATAAATTCCACAAGGTCTAATAATAGTATCCCTATAGCATGCATCTATTTATTTAAGAAAAGTGCAATAGATAATAATGTTAACAACTTAATTAAAAAAAATTGTATTATTTGTCAAATGGGATATATTGAATCTCTAGTTCAACTACATAATTATGAGTATGTAAATAACAGAAGATTCTTTGACATTATCCATACAATTACTGAAATAATTGGAACAAGGGAACCCTATATGAAAAATCACCCTTATAATGTAGCATACTTAAGCAATATAATTGGGGTTGAGATGAAACTGAGTGATATTCAATTATATAAATTATATATATCATCCTTACTCCATGATGTGGGCAAGCTTTATGTCTCAGAATATATTTTAAATAAGACAGGGCAATTAACAGAGGAGGAATTGCTTGAACTACAAAACTATCCTATTCATAGTGGTAGAATAGTTGAAGATTTAATATATGGCTACTACAATCTTGAGGGAGTTGATGAAATCGTACTAAACCATCATGAAAGATATGACGGAGCTGGTTATCCAAATGGGATTAAAGGTGATGATATCCCCTTAGAAAGTAGAATTATTTCCATTGCAGATGCAGTTGATGCAATGCTTTGTGAACGAAGTTATAAAAAGCCAAAAACAATAAGTGAAGCTATACAAGACCTTAAAAAGAATAGGGGTAGTCAATTTGACCCACAAATTACAGATATAATGATAAATAGATTAATACGAAGACAAGAGGATAGGGAAAAGCTCTTGGAAGAACCAGTTATAAGTGGTACCATAGAATTTTTAACAGAAACAGAGTCATATCAACTACAGGGAACCCTAATTAAAACTGAATTTGCCTATAGATTTAAGGTAAGTAAATATGACCAACACCTACTAAAACAAGTATCTGATCCTTCAGATATTAAAAAGGTTAGCTTCCACACAGAGGTTACTGGAATCATTTTTGAATATGGTGCTACAATTATGGAGATAAAAGAAGCAGAGGTATATATTTCAAAGCTTACACCAAAGGTTACAAAGAATGCCTTTAGTTTACCCTGGTTACTAGATGGGATTATAAGGTTTAAAAATAACACTGTACTTAAAATTACTATAAATAAGGTAGGTGGTAATTATCTTGACTTCTATATACTAGACGAAGATTATAGTGATGTTAAGATATTTGATGATGTAAATATGGTAAGAATAAAATTTGAAGAAGAAGATATAATAGTTTCCGGGAAAATAGATAAAAAAATAAAGCTAGGAAGAAAATTGCACTGTACCTTTATTTACTTAAATATTCTGGAAAGCACAAGAGATACTATTTTCAAGCATATATTTAGTAAACAAACTGCTTTTACTAGAAATCTTAATAATATGCTTAAATAATATGGTTAATTGGTCTTTGAATGTCTATTATTACTTGGAAAAGCCTGTATGTTTATCTATAAATTATAAGGGGTTTATAATAGTAAAGCATCTAATCATCTCAAATCCATTATAATAGTATTTTATTGTATATTTATGCTATATTATAATAGGTTAAATTCAGTATAATGATGAATTATACTGAATTAGGGGGGAGAGAGTTGAAATTTAATAAAAAGTTTAAAAATATTAAATCAAAAGCCATTTTTATTCCACTAATAATAGTATTAATGTTAAGTATTATTGCTAGTGGTATTATTAATGGAATAAAAAAATCACAATACAATAATTTAAAAACGGAGTCGTTAATTTTTGCTAAAAATCACTCCCATAGTTTAAGTAAAGTCATTGAAGCAAATGAAATTATCAATAGGTTACTTGAAGAAAAGTTACAAATTTCCAGTAGAACAATAACTTTTTACGATGGGGAATTTAGTAATAATTTACTTAATGAAATGGCTCAAAATTTAAAAATAGATAAAATATATTACTATAGCTCAGAAGGTAAAATAATATATTCTAGCGATGCAAACTATATAGGGTGGAAGGTATATGAGGGGCATCCAGTTTATGAATTTATGAACAGTAAAAATGAAAATCTTGTAGAAGACATAAGAAGGGATACGGAATCAGAATTTTATTATAAATACGCTTATTTTAGATTGCCACATAACGGTTTTATCCAGGTAGGTATTTCGGCTGATAAAATACACGATTTTCTCGAAAACTTTGATGTACAAGATGTACTTGAAAATCTAAAAGAAAATACAAAGGCTGTTGAGATTTGTTTAATTGATAATAATTTTAAAATTATAAGCAGCACTAATCTGGAGATTATTGGACAAGAGATAGTTGATGATAAAGTTAGAGAGATGATTTTAAAAAACAATGAATACAGCCAGATAGATAGTACTGGTGATGAGAATGTATACGATATCTATGTACCAGTAGATTATAATAATGATAGGATAGGTACTCTTCACTTTACTAAATCCTTAAAAGAGATGGAGGACTTTGTAAAATCAATAAATGTGGTATGGAAGATAAGCATTTTTGTAATATTCATTTCTATGGCATATATAATTTTTTATATATATTACGAAAATAAGCAATTAATAAAGTTAGCTTACTATGATTCACTAACAGATCTACCTAATAAAAAATACCTAATAGATCATTTGACAGAGGATATTGGAAAAGATAAAGATTATAACAGAGCAATATTACTAATCAACTGTATTGATTTTAAGTCTGTCAATTTACTATCTGGTTACCAATATGGCGATAAGGTCCTAAAGAAAATGTCTATTGAAATAAAAAAGATTCTAGATTCAAATCATATGGCATTTAGATTTACAGCTGATAGGTTTGTAGTCTATGTAAACAATTATCAAGATAAGGATGAATTAATCTTACTATCAAAAAGGATTGAAAGTGCACTAAAGGGAATTTCCATAATTGAAAGTAAATATATAGATATACAAATTGGAATCGTTGAAATAAACAACAACTACGAAGATGTGGATCAAATATTAAAGGATGTTTCCATTGCTTTAAATCATATTAATGATAATGATAATAATTATATATTCTTTAATAGTGAAATGGAGAAGATAATTACACGGGAGAATTATATAGAAGGAGAACTCAGAAAATCTCTTGCTCAAGAAAATACTGAAAAGATATATTTGGAATATCAGCCTCAGGTAGAATTAAAAACTAATAGAGTCATTGGATTTGAAGCATTAGCACGTATGAAGACTGAGAAGCTTGGATTTATTTCTCCACTAGAGTTTATTGATGTAGCTGAAAGAAAACATTTGATTGCACCACTGGGTGACTTTATTCTTAAAAAAGCCTGTAGTTTTTTAAAAAGATTAAATATGGATGGGTATAAAGAAGTTAAGGTTGCAGTTAATGTTTCAGGTATTCAATTATTACGTGATGATTTTAATATCAGCGTAGAGAATACTATAAACAAAGCAGGAATAAATGGGTCAAACTTAGAACTAGAAATAACTGAATCAATATTAGTTAAAAACTTTGATTTGATAAATGAGAAACTTGAAAAATTAAGAGGAATGGGTATAACAATTGCACTAGATGACTTTGGCACAGGATATTCATCATTTGCCCGCCTTAGGGAGTTAAATATTGATTTAGTAAAAATTGATAAACTATTTATTGATGGGATAATTTGCAGAAAATATAATGAGCTAATCACTGGGGATATTATTTCCATGTCTCATAAAATCGGACTAGCTGTTGTGGCTGAGGGTGTGGAGGTTGAAGAACAGAAGCAATACCTAATTGACTATAACTGTGATTTCATGCAAGGATACTTATTTAGTAGACCCCTTGCAGAGGAGAATGCTTTGCAAATTTTACAAGATAATATGAACAAATTATCTAAAAAAGATGGTTAAAGATAAGATATGAGATACCATGAATTTATTATCATTTCTATGTTAATTTATAGCACAATAATCTCTTTGATGTACAGAAGTTTAAAGTTTAAAACGAAAAAGGTTCCAAATTTAGAAGAGCTGAGGGATAGTAAGGAGAAATTAGAGCTTATACTAAACTCTACAGCTGAAGCAATATATGAGATTGATGATAAAGGGAATTGTACTTTTTGCAATAGGCGTTGTTTAGAAATCCTTGGATACTATGACCATAGTGATCTTCTAGGTAAGAACATGCATACTCAGATTCATCATAGTTATAAAGATGGTAGTCCTATGTTTATAAAGGATTGTAAAATCATTGAATCTTTGAAGACAGGTATAGGAGCACATTCGGATGATGAGGTTTTTTGGACATCAGATGGAAAATTTTTTGATGTAGAATATCGTTCTTACCCCAAATTAAAAGATAGAGAGGTTATTGGTGCTGTAGTAACCTTTGTTGATATAACAGAGGAGAAAAAGACGCGGGAGGAAATAATTTATTTAAGTTGTCACGATCCACTGACAGGCCTTTATAATAGGATGTTTTTTGAAACTGAACTGAAACGTTTAGATACTGAAAGGAATTTACCTATATCTGTTATTGTTGGGGATGCTAATAATCTAAAGCTTACTAATGATGTATTTGGGCATTCTGTTGGTGATGAACTATTAAAGAAGATATCAGAAGTATTTAAAGGGGTTTGTAGGTCTGATGATATTATAGCACGTATAGGTGGGGATGAATTTGTAATCCTTTTACCAAATACAGAGGCAAGGGCTGCAGAAAAGATTATTAAAAGGATAAAAGATGAAATTTCTAAGGAAGAAATTATGGCTATTAAAACAAGTATATCAATGGGGACTAGCACTAGGGAAAATATCGGCCAGGATATTTTAAATGTATTAGAGGATGCTGAAAATAAAATGTATTACGATAAAACAATTAATAGTAAAAATAACAATATAGATCAGATAAGAGGAATAATAGATTCATTACATGAAAATTATCCTAGAGAAAAAATACACTCTAAGAATGTTAGCAGGTTAAGTCAAGCTATAGGTAGAGCAATGAATCTATCTAAAGAAGAAACGAGGAAACTACAAGACGCAGGATACTTGCATGACATAGGTAAATTAGTTTTAGATGATAGGATAATTGGAAATGGGCCAGTTACTGAAAAAGAGATTCGAGAGTACAAGCGGCATTCTGTTGTAGGCTATAGAATTTTAAATTCATTTGATAAGACTTTAGATTTAGCCAATGTTGTTTTAGCACACCATGAACATTGGGATGGATCAGGATTTCCCAAAGGATTGAAGGGTAATGAAATTCCATTGTTAGCTAGAATCATTGCAGTAGCAGAGGGCTACGATTCAAAAACAAATGAAATGAATAAAATTATTATGAAGAAAGAGGATGCTATAGACTATATTAAAAAAGAGTCAGGTATAAAGTTTGACCCATATATTGTAGATATTTTTATAAAAAGTATAAAGTAACAATTACAAGTTCAATGATGAGTAAAAAAACTAACATATTTAAGCTATAGTCAAGAAATAAGCTGTAGTTAAAAAAACAGAGGGTATAACGAGGGCAAAGTTGAGGTCATGAAAGACCAAATAAACTTTGCTCTTTTTTGTGCCTAAAAACAGAAAGGAAGGATTGAGATCAATGTCAAAATTCTTTATGTATGAAACATCCTTGGAGGGGATAGAGCAAGTGGCCGTAGAATTCACCAATTATGCCTCCTTACAGTCACATTCTTGGGAATTCCTGACATGAGACCTAATCCTATTTATTTCATAAATAGGATTAGGGTTTCAAAGGCTATGGTAGACATATGATTTGTGGATCAGGACATTTTGAATATGACCATAATCTAGAAGAGTATATTGATTTTAAAAGATATGGACAAGTAAAAATGAATAATGAAATTGGAACCTTCGCAGACAAGGGATATATTATCTACAACGGTTACAATCAAAAGTTATCAAACAAACTATCAGAAAATCTTGGTATGGAGATGCCTGAAATAAAAGAGCAAAAGATAATTAAACTATATATGCCCTTAACTGTTACAATCTATGATATTGAAAATGATTATGGCTATAGAGAAACCTTAAATGAAACTTTGGAATTAGGAAACTATGCAATAGTTGATTATATTCACGAGGTCTTGGTCTAATATCTGAATAAAATAATTTAAAGAATTTTTTATTGTTAGAAACATTAAGGTTTAATAGGGTATAATAATGTTATAGGCAAAGAATGGAGGGATTGTTATGGAACATGTTCAGAATGCACATTTAGAAAGTGAAGATTCAGAATGATTGTCATTTCAGATACTACCCCATTAATTTATTTAATGAAAATTGAATCCTTAAATATATTAGAGAAAATGTACAAGGAAATTATTATCCCAAAGGCAGTTGATGATGAATTAATTATTAATATGGACTATCAAAGTGAGATAGATATTATTCAAAACTGCAGATTTCTTCAAACAAAAATAGTAAAAGAAGATTTATCGGTGGCTCTTTTGCAAAAACAATTGAAATTAGATCTAGGTGAAAGCGAAGCAATAGTTTTAGCAAATAATATTGATGCAGACTTGATTATTATAGATGAGAGAAAAGCAAGAAGAATAGCAAAAGATATAGGTCTAAATGTAACTGGTAATTTAGGAATATTAGTTGAAGCAAAGCAGCGTGGATTAGTCAAGGAATTAAAACCTTTATTAGATAAACTTATAAAAAATGATATTAGAATTGGTAAAAAGTTATACCAGGATATTCTAGAGCTAGTAAATGAATAGTCTCCATTATTTTACAAGAAAAATAATTGAATAAATTGTAATAAACAAAGTCTTCAAGATATTAATTTATTTTGAAGGTTTTGTTGTTTGTAATTTGGTAATATAACTTGCCACCAAGGGGATAGCAGATATTTACAATATCTTTATTGACCTCTCAAGGCACGTTGAGAGTATAATTCTGATGACGTATTGTGGTTCAGAAGAGAAATGATAGAGATTGACCACAACATATAGTGGGTTGAGGGTGAAAATTGGGTCAAAAATCGGTGGAAAAACACCGTTTTTTGACCCTTTAAAATAGGCCATTTGACAGATGACATTGAGGAATTAGAGAATTGATAAGATAAAAGCGACAAATAGGGTTGTAAAGGGTAATTTAATAACCCAATTTATAAAGAATGTATATTATTTAATTGTGATGTATAGCACCAATGTCTATTCACAATGAGGCTAACTAAAAGTAAAGTGACCTAAGAATGAAGTTAAGTTTAAAAAAATATATACATTAATATGTAATTTTTAATAGATGAATATGTTGGCTTACCTTATTGAATTATAATCTAAGTCTGTAAAATATAACAAGAGACTCTATGTAAGATGTAACTATGTTATTTTGATAATTTTTTCTTCAAACATTTTCATAATCTAGTTATATAATTTATGAAAAACACTCCATAAGTGCTATAATACTACCTTATATTTTCTATAATTTTTAGAATATATAATATTTATTCTATTTCTTCTAACAGCTTAAATTTTGTTGCAAGTGCAACAAGGTTGTGGTAAAATTTATTTATAAATTTTTATTGTATTTGCAACAAAATATATTTTAAAGGGGTTTATTATGACAGAAATTCTTCGTGAGATAGGAATGATAGCAAGGGCATTAGATTCTATAAGTAATATAGAATTTAAAGAATATGACCTTACAAAAGGGCAGTATTTGTACCTTGTGAGAATATATGAAAATCCAGGAATAATTCAAGAAAAATTATCTGATATGATAAAAGTAGATAGAACAACAGTATCCCGTGCCTTAAAGAAATTGGAGGTTAATGGATTTATTGAAAAGAAGGCAGATAAGACTAATAAAAAAATCAATAAACTTTTTCCAACAGAGAAGGGTGAAAATACTTATCATTTTATTAAAAGAGAACATGACTATTCCAATACTGTAGCATTAGAAGGATTTTCAGAAGAGGAAATGGAAATAATCTCTAACCTTCTTCAAAGAGTAAGAAAAAACATAGAAAAAGATTGGGATTTTGTGAAAAAAGGAAACAAAAGAAATTATTGATTATACAAAGGGGTGATTTAATTAAATGACTATAAATATAAAAAAGTGTAATGTTGAAGATTTGCCTAAACTTCTAGAAATTAGTTATGAAACATTTAATGAGACATTTAAGAAGCAGAATTCTCCAGAAAATATAAAAGCTTATCTAGAAAGGGCATTTAACTTGAAACAATTAGAAAAAGAATTATCCAATATTTCTTCACAATTCTTTTTCGTATATTTAAATAATGAAGTCGCTGGATATTTAAAAATCAATATAAATGATGCTCAATCTGAAGAAATGTCTGATGAATCTCTTGAAATTGAAAGAATCTATATAAAAAGAAAATTTCAAAAACACGGTTTAGGCATGTATTTATTAAATAAAGCTATAGAAATTGCGATGGAATTTAACAAAAAGAAAATCTGGTTAGGTGTGTGGGAAAAAAATGAAAATGCTATTGCTTTTTATGAAAAAATGGGCTTTGTCCAAACTGGATCCCACTCTTTTTATATGGGCAATGAAGAACAGGTAGACTTTATAATGACTAAGATACTCATATAATTTAATGGAGTTACTATTTACTTTAAGGAGGTATATTTAAATGACTAAATTTGTTGTTGAAGAGGACTTTTGGGGTTTATTTCCTAATGCAAGAATTGGTGTTGTTGTTTGCCATAACATAAATAACTTTATAATAGATGAGGATAAATATAAGGAAATGATACTTATCTCAGAAAAACAGGCCTTAAAATATTTAAATAATGAAATATTCAGCAGTAATGAGGTTATAAAGGTATGGAGAGAGGCCTTTCAAAAATTTAAGACAAAGAAAGGAGCACGATCATCAATTGAAGCACTGTTAAAGCGAGTGCATAAGGGGAACCATTTAGGGACTATTAATCCCCTAGTTGATATTTACAACTCTATTTCATTAAAATATGGATTGCCTTGTGGTGGGGAAGATATTGATACATTTGTTGGAAATATAAGATTAACTAAGGCAGTTGGAAATGAAAGTTTTGTTACATTAGGAGCAGAGGAAAATTCACCACCCTATGAAGGGGAAGTAATATATAAGGATGATGAAGGTGCAATTTGTAGATGCTGGAATTGGAGAGAAGCAGTGAGGACAATGCTTACTGAAAATACAAGAAATGCTTTTCTGTGCATTGAATTGGTTGATGAAAGTAGATTAGCAGAGTTTGAGAGTGCTTTAAAGGAATTGTCGGAGGCAGTACAAGATAATTTGGGTGGGATATGCGAAATTTCAATTTTAGATATTAACAATAAAGAAGTTTTAATAAGATAATTTTGAAAAAGAATTTTATTTAAGATTTTTATATCTATATATTAGCTTTTATTATAATACTAAATTATATTTACCAGAAATCTAAAAGGATTAGATTCGCCTTGTTTTAGGAAGGGACTATATTATAAAAAGGAGGAGGAACTATGTTTAGAAAAATGAGAAGGAATAAACAGTTATTATCTATAGATGATATTGTAGCCGTAATGGAGAGATGTACCAACGGTGTATTAGCATGTATGGGTGATAATGATTATCCTTATGCAGTTCCGCTTAGTTATGTTTACTTTGACAACAAGATTTACTTTCATTCAGCAAAAGTTGGTCATAAAGTAGATGCTATTATAAAAAATCCGAAGGTGTCTTTTTCAGTAATTGATGAAGATACAATCGTAAGTGGAGAGTACACGACCTATTTTCGTAGTGTCATTGCATTTGGAAAAGCAAGAGTTGTTGAGGGCGATGAATGGGTCAAGGGTTTTGAAGCTTTGGTTGAAAAATATTCAGGAGATCAGCCCAAAAAAGCAAAACAAAAAGAAATAAGTGGATGTACACAGTCTCATGTTATTGCAATTGATATTGAACATATAACTGGGAAGGAAGCTATTGAATACATCAGAGCAAAGCAGTAGAAAAATATATATAATGGAAACCATATCAACAGATTAGATATTATATTATCTTTATAGATAAAGAACCATGTTCAACATAAAAATTTTAGTTTATTTATTTTATATAACTCCAAAACTTAATGTAGAAAATAAGAGATGCGAAGTCTTTGGTCAATTAATGATCGATAGGCTTCGTTTTATTATGCCTAAAAACAGAAAGAAAGGATTGAGAATAATGTCAAAATTATTTATGTATGGAACATCCTTGGAAGGAATAGAGCAACTTATGGTTATGGTTCCAAATTTCCAGCCAAGAAGAAGTGCTATAGTCATCAATAATTATTTTAACTGCCAAGGAGGTGATGAAAATTGGAAGCTTAGTGTGATTAATGTTGATGATAGTTGCAGGAAATGTGGATACAATAATTCAAATTCCAAAGTTAATGTGGATAAGAAAAGATATAAAGACTTTGTAATGGATTGTTTTGGAAGGATAAACAATAATTCCTTAAGAGAAAGATTAAAGGGGATTAGTAGGAATTTTAAGGGAGAAGTATTTCTAAATTATCATCATAAGGAAAGGTTCTATAATTTTCTGCAAGACCAGGATCTAGATACCAATCATATACAATCGAGATTTATTGCCATTCTATTTTTACTTACTGCTAATGAAGGTCTATGGAAGGTTTCAAAACATTTAATAAAATTAAATGGATTTGATTTAAAAGAAATATGTCTTAGGGAAATAGATACTGATGGCTATGCCCTATACCAAACTGCAAAGACTCTATCAACTGGGAAGGAATATATAAGAATCAATGAGTTAGCAGATAAGGATTTAATAGATGACTATATATTTAAAGCAATAATTAACTCTGCCTTAATCAATAGATATGGGACAGAGTTATTTTTAATTAATAAATAGAATGGAGGGAAAAATTTGAACATAACTATTAAAAAATCAAGGGATACTGATAAAAGAAAAACCATATGGCTTCCAATGGAAGAAGATAAGCTGGAAGAAGTTTGTAATGAATTAGGAGTAGAAATGGCTACAGAGCCAAATTGCTATATAGAAAGCAGCATAGATAAAAGATTTTCAAATATGCTAATAGATAAAAATGTAAATATAGATGAGCTAAATTATCTAATGAAAAGATTTGATGGTCTTAGCCCCAGGGAGATAGAAAAATTCTATGCAGTGTCCTTTGCAGAAGAAACAAAGACAATGGCAGATTTAATAAACCTAAGTTTTAATTTACATTGCTATAGTCTAATAAATAATTTCAGTGACTTTAATAAGCTAGGCAAGGATCTATACTTAACTGAAAAAATGGCAGTGGCAACTAAAGAATTAGAGGAATTAGATGGACAATCCTATGCAATGGGTGTAATAAAAAATAATAAAAGTGCTAAAGTAACTCCTTACGGTGTCTTATATAAAAACTCAAATGATTCAATACAAGTATATATCGAGAAACAATTTCCACCATATGGCTGGAAAGAATCTATGGTTATTATTTGAATTAATTGTAAAGGGTTTTTAAAAGGATAGCATTTCTGAGATAGTTATATTATTATAGAATATAGCAGTACTAATGAAAAGGGAATATATTTTAGTATAGAGGAGCTGAGATAATGTGGAAACATTTATTTCAAGATCACATATTAGGAAGAGGATTAGATTATTTTATTCGTAATCTTGTTGAAAATGTATATGTTAAAGACAATATAATAGAGGCTACTGCATATGGAACTGAAGAATATAAAGTTGAGATTGTGAAAAAGAATGATGAAATAATAGAATTAAGTTGCAACTGTCCATATGCAGATGGTGGAAATAATTGCAAGCATATGGCTGCAGTATTATTTTATTTGGAGGATAAAGAGAGAGCCTTAAAAATAGAAGATATAGAAACAAGCATCACTAAATTAGTAAAAGAAGCAGACTCTGTTCTAGTTGAAGATTTTTTGAACGATATTCTGAAAAATGATGAAAAATTATTAAATAGGTTTAAAAGTAGATTGCAATGTGATATTTCACCGGCAGATATGAAGCGTTATAAAAATCAAGTAAATAGTATTTTTAGGAGATATGCAGGACATCATGATTTTGTTGATTATAAAAATGCCTGGGGTTTCATATCAGAACTTGAAGAGATTCTAGATAATGATATACAAGCAATGGTAGATAATAATCAACTGGAAGAGGCCTTTGAACTTACTAATTATATATTTATTAAAGTAGGAAACCAAGATATGGATGATTCAGATGGGGGAACTGGACGTGTGGCCAACAGGTGTTTAGAGATATGGCAAGAAATATTAGATAAGAGTAGTATTGAGCTTAAAAGAAAGATATACAATTGGTTCACTGGGCATTTGAATGGTTCAGTTATAGATTACATGGAGGATTATATAGAAAAAATTATATTTGATGACTTTAAAGAAGATGAATTTATGGAAGAGAAAATTAATTTTCTGGACAATAAGATAAGAGAATATAAAAAACAGGAAAATTCATTGTTTAATAGTTATGGACTTGGTGAAATGATACTACGACGTATAAATATTATGGAGGAAATGGAGGTAAGCCAAAATATAATTGAAGATTACTGGAAGGAAAATTTGGAAATTAATGAAGTGAGAAAACATTATATTGATATTTGCATAAATAGAAAAGACTATGATATGGCAATTAAATTACTTAGGGAAGGTAAAGATAAGGAAAAAGATTGGCCAGGAATTGTAACCAATTATAGCTTGAAGCTAAAGGACTTATATAAACAAATTGGAGAACAGAAACTTTATGAAGAAGAACTATGGTCATTAGTATTAAACTATAAAGCAGGAGATGTGGAATTATATAAAGAATTAAAATCATTTTATACAGATAAAGAATGGATGGAAAAGAGGGAAATAGTTTTTAGTAAATTATCCCCTTATAGAGGAATTGATAAACTATATGAACTTGAGGAATTATATGATAGATTAATTAATATAATTATAAATTCTAATGGCTTGTATATGCTAATAGAGTATGAAAAAGTTTTAAAAGATATTTATCCAAAAGAACTTCTTGATAAATATGAAAATACAGTAAAAGCTATGGCAACGAATACTTCTGGCAGGGCACACTATAGAGAGATAGTATCTATTTTAAGACGAATGAAGAAATATCCAGAAGGTAAAGAAAAGGTATCTGAAATTGTAAGTGATTGGAGATTAAGATATAGGAACAGACCTGCAATGATGGATGAACTAAGTAAATTATAGTATACGAAGATTCTTTTATTCTGGATAGGCTATACTAAATAGGAGAGATTTTCTCCGAATATGATATAATAAGTATAAGAGGCATATAGGTAGGGGGAATATAGATGAAAATATATTTTGATATGAACATATACAATAGGGTGTTTGATGATCAAACACAGATGAGAATAAGATTTGAGTCTATGGCAATAGATATTTTATTTGAACTAGTTGAAAAGAAAAAATATGAATTAATTTGGTCCTTTATTTTGGAATATGAAAATAGTAGAAACCCATTTATAGAAAGGAAACTCAATATTATATCTATTTCTACCCTGTGCAATGAAGTAATAAAGCCCAATAATAAGATTAAAAAAATGGCTAAAAAAATAGTTATGAAATCAAATACAAAAGATAAAGATGCATTACATCTTGCTTCAGCTGTACATGGAGGATGTAAATATTTTATAACCTGTGACGATAAATTTATAAAAACAATAGAAAGAAATAGAGATAACTTGAAGTATATGATTAAAGATATTAAACTATATAATCCTATAGATTTTCTTAGGAAGGAGATAGATATTGATGTTATTGAATGAGAAAAGCAAATTCACAGATAAAGAAATAATAGAAAAGGGTTCTAGGGCATTAATAAAGGAACTGGGGTACTCTGGGTTTTTAAGATTTATACGCCATTCTGAAGGAATAAGTAAAGAAGATTATTTGAAGTTAGAAGGTGAAATATTTGATGATCTATCTTTAGATGAAATATTTGATAATGCTAAGAAACACTGGGAGGGTAGATAGTAATTAATACTAAAATCTTTTATTTTCATAGAAAAGTTTTAGGAAAATATAAATAATAAGTTATGTAAATTATAAAAAACAAAGCTTTCGAATTAATTATTATTCGAGGGTTTTGTTTTTTATGAATTCAATGGAAAAAGGATATTATGTACTCTTAAATATCAGGTATTAAAATGGTGTAGGTAAACAATAGAATCAATAATTATAAAAATATATAAATTTTGAAATATATCTTTCCACCAAGGGACTACTATTTCTCCACGACATCTTTATTGTACTCTCAAGGCATGTGGAGACAGTTGTACGACTATCTCGTCGCAACCCTTGATTTTACTAGTGTTTCAGCAGAGTTTATAACTTATTGTATTAATCTTTATATTGTTTTTTAAATACATAAGCATAAATAATTTAATATTTAAAAGAGATTGAGTAAGCGACAATTTTATCTTCACATTGAATTTGAAATAAATTTATGATAATATTTAGTTGTATTAAAAAATCTAAAGTTTATAATATGGAGGTAAAGATGAATATAATGTTTTTAACTAATAAGTAATTGAATAAAAAATCTTGAACTCGTGTATAAGGGAGTAGTGTGCACTTTTTTAAGAGATGATAGTTAAAAACATAAACAGGCAATCTAAATTAATTATAAATTTATATATTTAGTGACATAGATTAAGGTAACTGCAATAAAGCACCTGTGTGTTTTAATTGCAGTTTTTTGTTTTTCTATCAACTCTTAGGCATATACAATTAAAATAACTAAGGGGATGATATTATGAATTTCTATTTTGAAAATTTATATAAAAGTTATGATGGGAAGAAAATATTTGAAAATATAAGTGGAAGAATCGATAGTGAAGATAGGATTGGTCTTATTGGCACTAATGGTATTGGTAAAACAACACTTGCTAAGATAATATCCGGTAGAGAAACTAGTGAGAAAGGAAAAGTTGAAATTTCTTCTTCATTAAAAATTCTTTATATAGATCAAGAACCTAAATTTGATGCGAACATTTCAGCTTATGATGAGTTATTTAAGTTCTCTCTTTCAAATGATAGTAATACTAGGAAACCAGAGTTTATTATACAGAAAGCATTAAATACAATTGGTTTAGCAAAAGAATTATGGTATCAAAAAGCAAAATATTTAAGTGGTGGAGAAAAAACTAAACTTATGCTTTGTAAGATAATGATAAGTAATTTTGATTTATTGATATTAGATGAGCCTACTAATCATCTAGATTTAGTAAGTTGTCAATGGCTTGAAGAATATCTTATCCAATTAAATAAAACTATATTAGTTATATCACATGATCGTTTCTTTCTAGATAAAGTTACAAATAAAATCTGGGAGTTAACATCGGAAAGTTTAAAAGTATACAAAGGTAATTACAGTGAGTATAAAATTCAGAAGGAAAATGAAATTAAAAGTATCATGAAGGAGTATGAGAAGCAACAATCTAAAATACAAAGCTTAGGGAAAGTTATAAGTGAGAGAAAAAACTGGTTTACTAGTGCCCATAGTTCAGCAGGACAAAATGATTTTTATAGAGCAAAATCAAAAAAACATGCTAGTGTCATAAAAGCTAAGGAAAGAGAACTTGAAAAATTAGAAACTAATAAAATCGATAAGCCTAAAAAAATTGTATCACCTGCATTTGAAGTTATAAATAAAAATATATTAGAAGCAAAACTACCTCCTATTTTGGTTAGGGTAGAGAATCTTTATAAAAAATATGGGAAAAGGACGATATTTGAAAAAATATCTTTTAATGTTATGAGAGAAGATAAAATAGCATTAATAGGTGACAATGGTGTTGGAAAAACTACATTGCTAAAAATCATTAAAGACCTAGATGGTGAATATGAGGGAAAAGTTGTGATAAATCCCTCAGTAAGAATAGGATATTTTTCTCAGGAACTCGGTAATTTAAATAGTAAAAACAATATTATTGATGAGATTTTGCTAATTGGTTCAAGACCTGACGAGGCAAGAATGCTTTTAGCAGTATTATTTTTTAAGGGAGATGATATACAGAAAACAATTAATGACCTGAGTATGGGAGAAAAATGTAGAGTTGCTTTTGCTAAGTTGATATTATCAGGAGCTAATTTGCTTATACTTGATGAGCCAACAAATTATATGGATATTATCTCTAAAGAAAAGATAGAAGAAGCATTAGAAGACTTTCAAGGGAGCATAATCTTTGTTTCCCACGATAGATACTTCATCAAAAAGATTGCTAATAGAATAATTGAAATTGAAAATAAAAAAATAAAGTTCTATGACGGAGATTATTGTTATTATCTATCCAAAAAACAAGAAGAATTTGTACAAGATAAGATAGGAAGGGATTATAATCAAATAAGCAATAATATTAGACGTTTGGAATGTGAATTATCATTTATAAGTGGAAAACTTGCTGAACCTTTAGATGAAGAGAAAAAGGAGCAGTTAAATGAAAAATTTATGAAGATAGCAAAAGAACTTAATGCGAATAAGGCAATTATAGAAAAAGTTAAATAGATCATTAAATGATAATATTTGATTATTATATAAATCAAATTACTTATAGTTGAAATAAAAATATAAAAGTTACTGTTACAGAGAAGGGTATAAGTTATGGAAATAGAAAAGATATTTAATAAAATTGTCTATCTGTTAAAAGATGTTAAAGGCATTGAAGGAATTGTACTAGGAGGTTCGAGATCAAGAGGAACTCATCACGAAGCTTCTGATATTGACATCGGTATATATTATGATGTCAATATCAGAAGCATTTGATGTAACTGAAGTTAGTAAGATTGCTACTAGAATTGATGATGAGCATAGAGCGAATTTAGTTACACCTTTAGGTGAATGGGGTGATTGGATTAATGGAGGTGGATGGCTTGTAGTTCAAGGTTGTCATGTAGATCTAATATTTCGAGATATAAAAAGAGTAGCACAGGTGATTGAAGATTGTTTATTAGGAAAGATATCTACTCATTATCATGCAGGTCATCCACATGCTTATTTAAATGTAATGTATATGGGAGAGATAGCTACTTGTAAAATCTTATTTGATCATCGTAAGCAAATATATGAACTTAAAGATAAAACTAAACCATATCCAAAAGCTTTGAAAGATTCTATAATTAGATATTTTATGTTTGAAGCATCTTTCTCTCTAATGTTTGCCAAGGATAATGTTGATAAAGATGATGTTTCATATGTTGCTGGTCATTGTTTTCGAAGCATTTCATGCTTAAATCAAGTTCTTTTTGCTAAAAATGAAGAGTACTGTATAAACGAGAAAAAGGCTGTTCGGATGATAGATAGCTTTAATATCAAACCGAAGGATTATAAAAAAAAGATAGATGATATTATTACATTGATTTCTTCGGATAAAGATAATACAAAAAAAGGATTAGATATGATTCAAGAACTTATTGATGAAATTGACATTAATAAATAAAAAGCTTGAATTGTATAAGGACTCTTAGCATAATGAATATTTTAGGGTTTTATTAATTATATTTATTAAAATAGACCAACCCTACATAATTGGGCAAGAAATGTCGGATGGATAGTTTCAGTTTCTGCTATTCTATTGATAAGAGGAGGTCATAGAAATGGATTCACTTAAAAGAATGAATGAGGCGCTTAGTTATATTGAAGAAAATCTCGACAATGAAATTGACTTAAAAGAAGTTGCAAGATTAGCTTTGTGCTCAGAATATCATTTTCAAAGGATGTTTTCTTTCCTTGCTGGTGTTACTTTGTCAGAATATATTAGGCATAGACGCCTTACTCTTGCGGCGTTTGAGCTTAATAATAGTGAGATAAGAGTTATTGATGTTGCTGTGAAATATGGATATAGCTCAGCAGACTCTTTCACAAGAGCTTTTCATAACTTGCATGGGGTAACACCGTCAGAAGCTAAGAACAATGGAAAGTTACTAAAAGCATATCCACCAATGACCTTCCAATTATCAATAAAAGGAGGAAGTGAATTGAATTATCGAATTGTAGAAAAAGAAACATTTAGTATAGTTGGTATTAAGAAAAGAGTGCCTATTGTTTTCAATGGAGTAAATCCAGAGATTTCTAAAATGTGGAAAAGTTTAGATAGGGAAATAATCAGTAAACTTAAGGAATTATCTAATGTAGAACCTATAGGATTAATTAGTGCATCTACAAACTTTTCGGAAGGTAGAATGGAAGAAAAGGGAGAACTTGATCATTATATAGGTGTGGCAACAAATAATAAATGCCCAAGTGATCTGGTTGAACTTAGAGTTGAACCTTCAACATGGGCTGTATTCGAAGTAGTAGGTCCGTTTCCAGAGACACTTCAAAATATTTGGGGACGTATTTATTCTGAATGGTTTCCTTCTTCAAATTATGAAATAGTAGAAGGTCCAGAAATTTTATGGAATGAGAATAAAGATGTAACTTCACCAAAATTTAAAAGTGAAATATGGATACCGGTTATTAAAAGGAAATAGTAACTTTAATCAAACTTATTTTAAGCCTCTATATAAAAACCCCCCTATATCTTAAGGGGGCTTAGGAGGCGATGACTATTATTTTTGCGATTCAGTATCACTTTACTACCAAAACACGTTTGGAGACAGTTGCACAATTATGTCGTCTCAAGTATTGGTTTTGCTAGCATTTCACAGTTTTGTTATTTCTATTTTTTTTAGGAAAAATAGCTAAAAATAGAATAATAGATATAAAAAATGACAGAACCAATTATTGTGTGCTGTCATTTTTTATGTTTGTTATTTTTTAAAGATATAGATGTTGTAAGGTTATGAACCATACGTAAAATAAATAAGATCATCTAGTTCATCTATTGTAGTTTTCAAATTTTTTAGATTAATAACTAAATTATTTGGTATTGAAGGATTCATTTTCTTATCCTCAGGATATCTGAAGTTAAAGGAGTTTTTATCCAAGTTATTTAAAAATAGAATTACCTCACTAATAAAATCTAAATCTTTATTTTTTAAATTTCGACTAAGAAATTTCTTAGATTGTGTCCAAATTTTCAATAAATTATGTGATGATTTTCTTATAAAGTCTTGATAGTCATCTTTACTTAAATTTTGATAGCATATGTTCTTCAGTGCTAATTCTAAATATTGTCGATAATTAAATACAATAGGAAATAAATATAAATCTGGTGCCATAAGCTCTACTAATTCATCAGCAGCTGATTTATAAGAATCTATATAACCAAAGTTAATAGTTGATTTTCCATAAATATTTTGCCACCCGAATTGAGCAGAATAATTAATAGAGTTATTTTGACATATAAAATTTGATACGTTCTTATTAGATTTATTTTTCATATCTTTTCTCCATCCTTATCAACAAAATACCCTTCAAACTCACATCCCAAAGCTTCAGCGATTTCCTCTAATTCTCTTGTAGAAAAGTTATCCCTTTTAAATTTATTAGCTAAATTCTGATTAGAAGTTCCTATTCTACGGCTTAGTTCAGCAATAGTAACATTTTTTCTCTTTAATAAAATACGGATTTTTTCACCCATCATAAGCTTCATTTTTATCACCTGCCTAAAAATATAATACACTATAGAGTTAATTAAATCAATTTGAATTAGAAAACTTAATTTTTAAATTTGATGAAACGTTGTCATTATTAACTTTAAAATGCATAATAAAATTATATAGTGAATATTAGAAAGGAGAGAAAAAAATCATGAGTAAAATTATAGCTATAGCATCACAAAAAGGAGGGGTTGGAAAATCTACAACTTGTAGGAACTTAGCAACCATTTTAGCAAAGAAGGGATATAAAGTTTTAGCAGTGGACTATGATAATCAGGCAAGCATGACAGATTGTTTTGGAATTGAAAAACCAGAGAAATTGGATAAAACACTTTACCATTTAATGATGGATGTTATTACTGAAAATGATTTACCAGCAAAAGAGGATTACATCATAGAAAAGGAAGGAGTAGATATTATTCCCAGTAGCATTGAACTATCAGCTGTGGAGATTAACCTTGTCAGTACCATGAGTAGGGAATATGTTCTTAAAACAATTATCGATGAGCTTAAAGAAGACTATGACTACATACTTCTTGATTGTATGCCATCCCTTGGATTAATAACATTAAATGTACTGGCAACTTGTAATAGTGTCTTAATTCCTGCAACACCTGAATATTTATCTGCTAAGGGGTTAGAGCTGGTTTTAAAAACCATTGTGAAGCTGAAGAAGAGAATAAACCCTCAAGTAACATTTGAAGGGATATTACTGACTATGTTTGAAGAAAGGACAAACCTTTCAAAGAGTATTCTTGAAATGATTGAAGAATCCTATGGTGAGAATATTAAAATATTCAAGACAAGAATACCTAAATCAGTAAAGGTTGGAGAAGCAAACTTACAAAGTATGAGTATAGTGGATTATATGCCAGATCATAAAGCATCCATAGCCTATGAAAACTTTGCAAAGGAGCTGATTAACAATGGCAGAAAATAAAAAGAAAAAAACAGAAACCTTTGCTTCCATATTTGGTGACGAATCAGAAGACATTATAGAAAGCAAAAATAAAGATAAAGATGGAACAACTACGCTAAATATCAATGACCTTATACCCTTTGAAAATCATCCCTTTAAATTATATGAAGGTGCTAGACTTGATGATATGGTGGATAGCATAAAAAACTACGGTATCATCGTCCCTATTGTAGTCAGGAAAAAAGATAATCAATACCAAATTTTAAGTGGCCATAATAGAGTTAATTCGGCAAAAATAGTAGGGCTTTCAGAAGTTCCTGCAATTATAAAAGAAAATCTAACAGAAGAAGAAGCTACCTTAATTGTCACAGAAACCAATCTTATGCAACGTTCCTTTACTGATTTAACACATTCGGAAAGAGCAACTGTAATAGCTACAAGATATAATGCAATGAAGAGCCAAGGGGTTAGGACAGATCTTTTAAATAAAATTGAACAGCTATCAAAAGTTAGGAATTTAGCTGCTGATGAAACTTCTCGCCCAATGGGCGAAAAGTTAAATTCAGATAAAAATCTAGCAAAAGAATATGGAATATCCCCCTAGAAATATTTTAAGATACCTTAGAAACAGAAATATTCCTGATATAATAACTTTAACGCCATTAAATTTAAGATATTGATTACTTATTTCTAAACATTTAATTTTTAGTGATTTTCGTATAGAATAGTAAAAATTACTATTTTTTATTTATTTTATATCTTTCTACATTTTATAACAAATTTTTTATTATTTGTATGATAATATAGTAAATGCAAGTACAAGTTTTAATAACTAGGAGGTAATTCTTATGAAAAGTGATAAATTTAGAAATAAAATAATTTTAACGTTTATTTCTCCAGATAAAATGATTAAGAATTAAAGCTAAACATGCTAAAAGGTAGCTGTATAACTCTTTATTTATACCATGAAAAATGATGATAACTCCACTATTAATCAATACAAAGATAAACAAACCAAGTGTTTTTTTAGTTAAATTATCGTTAAATTCTTTTAATATAATAGGAATACTAGAAAGTACTATAAACACATAAACAGCAACTTCAAGAGAACTATATATAAAGATTATGATGCTGATTAATGTAGCTATTATGTATGGTTTGATAAATTTATTCAAAACGACACCTCCTAACTAATTTAAATAAAATAGAATATTAACTATTATTTTCCATAATGTTATTTTTATTATATATTGTAAATAAGGAGGAAGCAAGTTATAAATGAAAGGGAGATGAATAAATGAAAAAAAAATTACTTAGCTTATTATTAATTTCTTGTTTGCTAGTTAGTTCTATGCCACTCGCTGTTTTTGCGGAAAATAGTAATGTATTTAAAGAATCAATATCTATTATTATTGACGGAGAAAAATATAATTTTGAAAGAACAATAAATAATGAAATTGTTACAGCTGTTCTAAAAACGATGGAGGGAAAAATAGTAGAGAGTGCAACAGCAAATCATCAAACACAAGAAATAGCTATTACTAATGGTAATACTATGAGTTTTGATGCTGCTTTTGATTCTATTTCAGCTAAGTCTTCAATTGATTGGGGAAAGTGGTCTACAAATGAAGAAGTAACAACAATAAAAGGTAAAACTGCTGCAGGAATTTTAGTTATATTAGCAGTGTTGTCCCCTTGGGTAAGTGCAACAAAATGCTTAACTATAGCATCAGCACTTGTTAGTATGGGAGCGGATGAGTTAAAAGTAAAAGTTAAAATTCGCTATGGTACAGATGATGAATACCAGTACTATGAAAGAGTAACATATTTTTATGGAGATGGTGACTATCTAGGCAGCTTCTCTGACTCTGGGAAGAAATTTTTAGATTAGTAGTTTGAATTATGCTTCCTCCTTTTTATAACTAAAGAGTCAACTCGTTATATACAGTTGACTCTTTAAAGTTTTATGTACATGAACACCCCCTCAGAGCTGTTTTAATGGGGTTTTATTTTTTTTATACCTACTTGTCCTATTAAATTCAATTAGTCATAAAAGAATTGGCGAGAGTAGTAAATTAATTATATAATTTAGACACTTTATAGAAAATTTCAAAACCCGCTGTATTCTATAAAAAAATACTTAAATGTTAAATAAAGTCTAGGAAAAACCCTTTTACATGGGCTTTTTCCTAGATTTTAAACAATAATATTTTAAGGAATGGTATATTTATGTATATTATAATTGGGTTTGTAATCGGAATATTTATTTCATTATTTATTGTAATAACTATTCCAGTAATATGGGAGATTATGCAGTGATTATATATTAAATTTATATTGATATTGTTTTAATTATTGGTAGTACAATATGTATAGTTGAAACAATAAAAAAATATTGGAATAAGTGGTTTTGTAGGAAATGTTGGCGAGACCCCGATGAGAGAATATGTTAATGAATTTGGAACGAAAAGTTTTTTACTAAACTATAAAGAGTTAAATTTTTCATCAGAAGAGAGAGAGAAGATAGGTGTTTTAAAAAGAATATTAGAAACATTGGATGGTGATATTGAAACCATAGATTTTGGTGAGGAAGATGATTATTAAAGGAAGGTGAGTATCATGGCTAGAAAATTACGCAAATTTAGTGATGAACAAATTAATCAGGCAAATGATATAAACATCATTTCTTATGCACAAAGTATAGGATACGAAGTTAAAAAAATATCTCCAAGGTCTTATAAAATTCCTGGCTATGGTGGGCTTTGTATAGATGGGAACGGACATAAGTGGAATTGTTTTTCAAGGGGAATAGGGGGTGGAGCTATACAGTTCGTTATGGAAATGGAAGGAAAGACATGGGTAGAAGCAATTAAGCAGCTATTAGGAATATCTCAGGATGAACTTCCATATATTCCACCACCACTTAGGGATATTGAAATAAAAGGAGAATTAGAGCTTCCTAAAAAGAATGATACCTACAAGCATATATTTGCCTATTTAATCAAGACTAGAAAATTAGATGCTGATATAGTCAATCAATTTGTAAAGAGTAAAAAAATCTATGAAGACACCCATCATAATTGTGTATTTGTTGGGTATGAGGAAGAAAACAATCCTAAATTTGCAAGTGTGAGGGGGACTAATACCAGGAAGAAATTTCGTAGAGACATAGAGAATTCAGATAAAGGGTATCCATTTTGCCAAGAAGGCAGAAGTGATACCCTTTGTATATTTGAAAGTGCAATTGATCTTATGAGTTATTTAACACTTTTAAAGTTTTATGGCATAGCAAAATTCCATCACCACATGCTTTCCATGGGAGGAACATCCTATATTCCAATTGAAAAATATTTAGAGAAAAATCCTAATATAACAAGCCTTATATTATGCCTTGACTCTGATGATGAAGGCAACTTTTTTTCACAAAAGATTAGAGAAAAGTTTGGTGAGGAATATAAAGTTGCAAGGCATATTCCTAATGGGAAAGATTTTAATGATGAGTTAGTAGATTTTACTAAAAAGGCTGGAATTATTGAAAAAACAAGGGAAGTGACAGCTATTGAGGAAGAAAATATGGTATAATTTGTGTTAAGGTTGAAGAAGGTTTTTTATAAAAGCTTTATATAAAGCATAAGTATGGGAGATTGAGAAGTTATGGAGATACAAGATTTTAATATTATAAGAGCTATAGATAGTATAAAAGAAAAGAGAAAAGTATTTCATTCAGAAGCTGATTTTCAATTTGCATTAGCATGGGAAATTAAAAAATTATATACAGAAGTAGATGTTAGATTGGAATATGCATATAATATTCATGATAAAATTTACCATATTGATATTTTAGTGATGCTTGAAGGTAAATTTATACCTATTGAGCTAAAATATAAAACTTTGAAGAAATCGTTGATTATAGGTGATGAGGAATTTACATTGAGGAATCATGGTGCACAAGATTTAGGAAAGTATGATTTTATTAAAGATATTGTTAGACTGGAGACACTACTGTCAGATGAAAATAAATTTGTTGAAGGATATGCAGTAATGCTTACTAATGATCCAAGTTATTGGAATGGTAGTATTAGAAAGAATACGTGTTGTGCAGCTTTTGATATAGGAAATGATAAAAAGATAAGTGGCGTTTTAAAATGGGCAGAACGTACAAGTACAGGAACGATGAAAAATCGTGAGGAAGCTTTAGATTTATTAAGTGAATATAAGATGAAATGGTATGAGTATAGTTATTTTGATGAAAAGAGAAACGGAACATTTAAGTATCTTGCAGTTAAAGTATTAAAATAATTTTTTATTCAATATCCAAGAATACCTCAATAGATCCTTTAGGATTTAAGAGGGCAAGCTTCCACTTTGTTTAACAAAGTGTTTTAAGATGGGGAGGGATCCCCCAGCCCTCTAATGAGTTGAAATAAAAGAGTATTTTAGCTGAAATAGTTGAATTGATAATCAAAAGATTGGGAGGTAAAAGTATGCGTAGTTATAGGGGGAAAATTTATGCTGATGATCTTGTAGAAACAATTCAAAAATTCAAGAATGATATTTCAGATATAGATAAAAAATTATGTGATGATATTCTTGTGAATAAAGGATTATTTATAATGGCTAATTCATTATTTGAGGAGTCTATAAGAGAATTGATGAATATTGTATTGACTTCATTTCCAGAAAAATTGAATTTAAAGTCAATTACAATATCTAAAAAACAAATTTGTGAAATTGCAGATAGAGGATATAAAGTAATTCTAGAAAAAGAGCTTTACTCGATTTTTCGAGAAGGCGTTGTATCACAATTGAATTATTTAATTGAAATTATTTGTGGGATAAAAGTTAAAGATATTGATTCTAATATTAAGCAAATTATCGAAAAGTGTTATGAGATTTCTCTCTATAGAAATGCATTAGTACATAATGGTGGAAAAGTAAGCAAAGATTTGTATGGTAAAGCTAAATATTATAAACCTATAAATCAAAATGATATTAATTTTAATACAACTATGATTAAGAATTTTATTTTTGATTACGAATCATTTTTTAATTTTATAGAAAAAGAGGTTTGTAAAAAATTTAGTTACTATAAAGAGACTACTAGAATACAGAAACTTAAAGAATTATGGTATAGATGTTTTAATAGTCCCTTATTGATATTTGAGAATTATTGGGAAATAGATATAGAGCATGATTTAATTACTGGTTTAAAAAAATGTGAAAAAGAAGTAAGTTTAAGTAGTGGCGAGACTGTATATTTATCTATTTGGAGGCATCAATACGATGATAGCTTTAATACAAAAGAATTTTTGCTTTGCAGTATTGACTATTCTATTATTTGTGATATGTATAATGTGTTTACTGATGTTAAATTTTATTATATGTCCCAAGAAGCAGAAAGACTCAATCGTTAAATAATATTTACTTCAAATTGTATAAATAAAAAAGATGATATATAAATTAACGAGAAAAGTTGTTTTTACTTGGAGGTGATACCATCAACAAAACCAAATTCATCGGTTTCCGTCTCACCGAAGCCGAATACCAAAAAATCGAAAAGAAAGCCCAAAAATCAAAAATGAATATTAGTCAATATGTATCCCTGTCAGCTCTTGGCAGGGATATTGTTGTTATTGAGGATTTAAAAGAATTAACACATCAATTATCAAAGGTAGGAAACAATGTCAATCAAGTAACCATGCTTGCCCATCAAGGAAAAATAAAAGCAGTTGATCTATCGTCTGTCAAAAAGGTGGTGGAAGATATATGGCAGTTGTTGAATTCATTAACGGAAAAAACAAGACGTACGGGGCGATGAAAAGAGTACTTGCATACATTACAAATCCTGCTAAAACAGAGCCATATCTCATAGATGGGTATAATTGTGATATTAACAATGCCTATAATCAATTTGTTTTAACCAAAAGAAATTACAACAAAGAAACTGGCAGACAATATATCCACCTTACTCAAAGCTTTGCACCCTATGATAAAGTGACTCCTGAAGAAGTAAAAAAAATAGCAGATGAACTATTGCAAATGGAATTTTTTAAGGGATTTGAAATAGCCTATGCAGTTCATACAGATAGGGATCATTTGCATACCCATTTTGTTGTGAATTCAGTGAATGCACAGACAGGGCGTAAATGGAAACAAAGTGCAAAGCAGCTTCAAGACCTAAAGGATTATTCAGATGAGCTATGTAGAAAGAGAGGTTTAATTATTACCCATGGCAAAAAAGGTAATTACAAGAATAGGGGTGAATATCGAAGTAGAGATAGAGGTCAAAGCTGGAAATATGAATTATATTTAGCAGTTAAAAAGATGAAATGGTATTCTAAAAATAAAGAAGACTTTATCAAAAACATGGAGAAATTAGGATATAAGGTTGATTGGAGGGATGATAGAAAGTATATTACCTTTACCACACCAACTGGCAAGAAATGCAGGAATAGAAAATTGTACCCACCTGAAAAATTTACAAAAGAAGCTCTATTAAAAGCATTTGATCTAAATAAGCAAAGAGCAAAGGATAGAGAATTAAAAAATCGTATGGAGCTAGTACTATCTTTGGTATATGTGATTCAGTCAAATCCAGATTATGATGCAGTTAAAAACTATCCATTAACAGCACTAGAAGGAGAAGCGTTAAAAGATGAAATGGCCGAACTTAAAAAAGGAAAGGGGTTAGATTGGGATAAGGAAAAAGGTAGAGAATTCTAAAATAAAAGGGGCTGAGAATATGATCTTTAGTGAAACAGAATTAAAACTGATTTATACAAATCTTATAGGATATGTTGGTCTAAATCCTAATATAGACTATAAAGGTGAAAAAGCTATTGGAGCTGTATTAGATAAAATTGAGAGACTTGTGCCTGAAATTAAAAGGCATGAAAGCTATGAAAAGTTAAAGCTTGTAGAAGATGATGGACTGGAACTGTGAGGTGAAATATGAAGTATAAAAAACAAAAATTAGTTATATCAGCATTAATATTTCTTGTAGGTTTATGGATGAATATATACTTTTCCACCAACCTACATTTTTTATTGACCAAAAAGATGGAGGTATTATCTTTTATTCCAATAAAGGATTGCATAAAGAGTATGGCAACGAGTAAAGGACACTTGTTGCTCTTTTTATGTTTACAGGGATTTAATCTTTTGTTTTCAGTTTTTTACTACATTGCAAATCACAAGCCTTATCAATCAGATTTAATACAGGTTACGCCACAAATATCAACACCAGTGGCAGCAGGACAAAAGCAATTTGGATCAGCTAAATGGCTGACAGATAAGGAAAAGGATGTTGCCTTTGAAAGTTTTATTTTAAATGGAAATGATGATGGATTTCATCCATTATTAAATGCAAATAAAGAAGAATTAGAAAAAATCAATCAAGAGGAAAGGATGAATTCAAATGAAAAAGAACAAGAAAAAAATTCAACAATGGAAGAACCAAAAGAAAAACAGACCACCAATGAAAGTAAACATGAACTTGAAGATGGCAAGAAACAAGATTATCAGAAAAAACATAAATTACCCAAAATAAAGAGTGGAGGTATTGTTATTGGCTGTAAGCAAACAGGCAGTAATGAAAAAATCTATTACATTGATGAAGATACCCATACTTTATGTATAGGAGCTACCCGTTCAGGAAAAACAAGAACCGTTGTTTTACAATCTATTGGGACAATAGGACTTGCTGAAGAAAGTATGATTTTAAGTGATCCTAAGGGAGAGCTTTATACATACACCTATCCATTTCTAAAAAATATGGGCTATAAGGTTATATGTGTAGACTTTAAAAATCCATTGAAAAGTGATAGATATAATTTTCTTCAGCCTGTTATTGATGCAGTTGATAAAAATGATATTCCTAAGGCAGTAGAAGCTACTTGGGATTTAACTGCTGCCCTTGTTCCTGAAAACAGTCATAATGAAAAGATTTGGACAAATGGTGAGTCCAGCATCATTGCCAGTGCTATCATGGCAGTTGTTTATGACAATAGAAATGGCAATGACAGAAGGTTTCAAAATATGAGCAATGTATATTTCTTTATTAGTGAAATGTGCAAAACCATTGATGGAACTATGCCACTTTTAAAATATATGAAAAACATCCCCACAAGCCATCCAGCAAGGGCATTGATTTCAATTAGTGAAGTTGCACCAAGCAAAACCAGAGGAAGTTTTTATACATCAGCCCTAACAACTCTAAGACTTTTCACCAATCCTTTGATTCATTCTATGACAGAAAAAAGCGATTTTGATCCTAATGATATAGGAGAGAAGAAGCAAGCTATTTTTATTATATTACCTGATGAAAAAAGCACCTATTACAGTTTGGCTAGCTTATTTGTCAATCAAAGCTATATGGAGCTTGTAAAGAATGCAGATGAAAGAGGTGGTAGATTAAAAAGACGTGTAAATTTTATCCTTGAGGAATTTGGTAACTTTGTAAAAATCCCCGACTTTGCTAATAAGCTAACGGTTGGTGGAGGTAGGGGGATTCGATTTAGTTTATTTTTACAGAGCTTTATGCAATTAGATGAAAAGTATGGAAAAGAAACAGCAGGTACTATCAAATCCAATTGTGAAACATGGATTTATCTTCAGGCAGATGATTTAAACACCCTTGAAGAAATATCAAAGAAACTAGGAAATTACACAGTATCAACCTATTCTCTTAGTTCATCCCACGGAAAATACTCTACCCCTTCAAGTTCCCATAGTATCAATCTAACCCATAGAGCATTATTAACTGTTGATGAAGTAAGACTTCTAAAGCGACCTTATAGTTTAATCACTTCCAGAAACCATCCTGGGATTATGTATTCCCCTGATTTATCCAAATGGTTTTTTAACAGGCTTTTTGGACTTGGAAATAAAGAACATAATCGAAAAATTCGTGAGTATCGAGAAAAGATAAGAAAGCAGCGTCAGTCTAAAAATGAAATAGATACCTGGAATATTTGGGAGTATTTCATAGAAGAAGGCAAAATGAATAAACAAAATCAATATGCTCAAAGATCATCTAAGAAAATGCAATCAAGGAGTCTTTATGAAGAAAACAGGAAGGGAGGAGTGTGAAATGAAGATTAAGGAAGATTTAAAAAGGCTTAAAAACAGCACAAAAACCATGCTTATAACCTTATCTATACTGATTATAAATTCCCCACCAGCATTAGCGGCAAATGATGTTAGAGACAGTCAAATTGTTAAAGGAACTGAGAAACTAATAAAGGACCTTACAACATGGTTAATGGTATTGGCTCCAATACTCGGGGGGTTATTGATTATCTATTTCTTTATTAGAAGAAGTGCAGCAGATGAAATGGACCAGAAAAAGTGGAACAATCGTATCACAACTGCTATTGTTTCGGTAATTGGTGCAGTTTTAGCATCAGCAACCCTTAATTTAATCATAGGTTATTATGTGTAATTTAAAAAATTAAAATTATGGAGGTATAAAGAATATGAAAAGATTAATGAATAAGGTACAAGGAAAAATGATGGAATTAGGTATTGCAGGAAGAAACGTAATGACTAGCAATAGTGGAGAAGGATTTGTAGATAGTGCAGTGAAGATTTTGATTTCAGTTGTAATAGGAGCACTATTATTAGCAGGACTTTACAAGCTTTTTGGTGATACTATTTTACCAACCTTGACAGAAAGAATTAAAGATATGTTTGATTATGCTGGCTAATAGAAATTACTTATGCTTTACCTTTGATTTTGGGTAAGGTTTTTTTACGTCTGTTCTATTCAGTAAATAATCAACGCTTGTGTTATAATAATCTGCAAGAATCATTATTTGGTCGATAGAAATATTAGCGGTACCATTTTCATAGTGTGAATATGTTCTTTGAGCAACACCTAATAATTTAGCAATTTGAGTTTGAGTTAAATCATGATCTTCTCTTAAATCTCTAATTCTATTATATTTCAATTTAAACACCTCGTAGAAATTATATAATAGCCAGATGGTGGCTATTGACTTTTAGCCATTATTTGGCTAAACTATTATTTGCATGGGTTATTAATTTTATTCAAAGGGGTGTTATAGGATGATTAATGAAGAACATTTAAATCCATATCAAAGTAAAGAGTTAATAGGTGTTTTAGAGGAAATAAAAGAGAAAAATGAAGGTGTTAAAAAACTTAAAGAGAAGATTGGGGTAATATCAGAAAAGACAGGAGAAATATTAAATGAATTGCCTGAAGATAGCAAAAAAGTTATTCAGGAATATGAAGATTTAAATAATCAAATGTATGGCCATGATATTAATTTAGCATTTATGTGTGGAATGAAATTTTTAGATGGTTTGGAGGAAGAATTAAGGGGGATACCGTCAATATATCAAAGTAATAAAGATGAAATTATTTCTAGGTACTTTGACTGTAAAGAACTACAATCAAAGGTTTTAGATATAGTAGCAGAACTAAAGAAATTAGATGAAATAACAAATACTCAATATCTTATATTAGAAGAGTATGCAAACATTAGCTTAAATACAATTCTCATGATGCTAAATATAATTGATACTTAAAAATTTATAAAGCCTTAGGGCTTTTTTTTATGGAAGATTGGAGGTGTATGAACTGGAATTTGTCATCATGCTATTAATCAGTGCTATTTTAACTGGCTGTCTAGAGTATGTAAATAACTTGCTTGATGGACTTGTGCCTATAGCACTTCATGCAGAAAAATATATGGATACACTTCTTGGAACAAACGGTATTAGTGGAATATTTGATATATTCTTTGCCTTTGGTGTTTCCCTTATTATATTGAAGTTTTTAAAGAAGGGATTTGAAAGGTACATCTTATGGACAGAGGGAGATGCTGATACAGAACCGATTCTACTATTAACAGGATTTTTTAAAGCACTAGCAATAGCCATATGTTTTCCTACTATGTATGGTTGGCTTGCAGAAATAATATCTGATTTAAGCAATAAGCTTATTAATATTATTTCAGGAGATATGGAAACGGATTTTAGTACAATCATTACTGGAATAACAAGTGCAGGCATATTTACAGGTATCGTATCATTAATTTTCTTTATCTGTTTTTTTATGCTCTATGTGCAGTTTCTAACAAGAGGTCTTGAAATATTGATACTTAGGATAGGTCTACCCCTTGCTTGTGTTGGATTAATGGACAATGACAACGGTGTATTTCGTTCTTATATACAGAAATTTTTTCAAAGCACCCTAGCGGTGCTAGTTCAGATAGTATTAGCGAAACTAGGTGTTGCCCTTATGCTCAATACCCATATATTTTGGGGACTTGCAGCTCTATTATTAGCACTTAGAACACCAAAGTTTATACAAGAGTTCCTCATTATTTCAGGTGGTCAGGGTGGTGGTATAATGAATAAAATCTATTCTACTGCAAGGATCTATCAAATGGGTAAATCTGTGTTTACAAAGTAAAGGGTGATGAAGGAATGGATATTTTAAAAGATTTAGAATTAGCCTTTATTACTCTCATTCGTCTTGGGGCTATTTTAAGAGTAGTCTATTGCTTTATCTCTATGGGAGCTGATGAAGAGCAAAGCAAGACATACAAAAAGCGTATAAAAAATACCATTATATTTTACATAATGGCAGAATGTATTTGGATAATAAAAGATTTAGTTTTAGATTATTATATGTAAATTATCAAAGGACGAAAGCTAGATATTTATATGACTAAATGGTAGAATGATAGCAGGGAAAATTAAAAAGTCGCCATGATCTTACGGTGCGCCAACACCGTAAAACTCATGAAGGTGGTAAAGCACCTACACGAAGAGTGAAAACTCCCATAGCGACTCTATAATAGTATAACTGGTTTTATTCATTTATTCAACCAAGTATTTGTAACAGAACTACCAGTTGGTTTTGAAATTATAGTGTACGTGTAGGTTAACCTTGCGCGTACACTTTTTGATTTTCCCTCCAAAAACTATTTGCTGTAAATGGAGGGAAAATAATTGTCTAAAGAAAGAGAGGACATGATAGAAGAGGAGAGTAATGAAAAGACAATAATAAAAAAGTATAAAGATTATTGGGCTGTGTATGATGAACATGGTGAGATGATATGTGTTACTGTCTATAAAAAAGGAGCTAAGGAAGTCAAAAGAAGATTTGATTTTTTACTTAGCAAATTGGATAAAAACTAAAACTTTCATAAATAATTTAAATTAAAAATGCTGAAAACCATTCTATAAAGTATAGGGTGGTTTTCATTGCTTTTAAGGAGGCAGAAAGATGCGTGAAAGAGTCAAACAACCCCTTTATATACCCCAGGGATTAAAAACAAGGGTAGAGATTTTTGATGGATATGCTAAAGAAGAATTAATTAAAACATTCATAATAACATTGGTTGCAGGAGGAATAGACTTAATCCTTTATTTGGCTATAGGAAACACAGTATTTAGTGTAGTTTTCATACTTGTTGTTATTGCAGGAAGTGTGATGATGCTAACCAAAGACAATACCAATATTTCAGTAGTAGACCAAGTGGGCTTTATGATTAAATTTGCAAAATCTCAAAAGAAATATAAATACAAATATTTAGATGAATGGAAGTGAAATAGTGGATTTGATAATCATTAAAGGCTGTTTATTTACAGGACTATTTATAATAGCAGGCTATGTCGATATAAAAACAAGAACCATTCCAGATTGGATTCATGTATTAATCATTCTTACAGGACTTATTAAAATAAATCCACTAGAATCACTGCTAGGATTGAGTATTGTACCATTACCGTTTTTTATAATGGCATGTCTGAAAGAAAATAGCATAGGGGGTGGGGATGTTAAATTAGTTGGAGCTTGTGGATTTTTTCTTGGTGTTAAAGGAGGCATAGCTGGGAGTATTATTGGACTTGTAATTGCAGTAGTTGTGGAAGGAGTTTATTACTTGATAAAGAACAAGGATAGAAGTATGGGATTTGCTTTGGCTCCGTACATTGGAATGGGGTATATGCTAGTTTACATAGTCGAAAGTACTATGCTATAATTAACCTAGAAGTTTTAAGAAATATTGACTATGCCGATAAATGCTTATAAAATAGAGAAAAAATTTTATTGTAAAAAATTATTCAAATAAATGTCTAATTAACTTGGAGGTGGTGAGGGTGAAAATAAAATATAATATTACCATTTCTCCTCGCACAAAAAAAAATGAATATTGTGTTGAAATAGATAGATATCCATATTTGGAAGAACTGTGGCAGGAATTAGACTCTAAAGGTTATATTGATAAACTTAAAAATATACCTCAGCTTGGGAATATAAAAATTCCAAAGCGATTAAAAAAAGTCGTTATGATTATGTGATGTTGCAATTATACTTACATCAGTTTGTGCGACAAAATATTAATATTCAGTTGAAATATACATATAACAATAAAATTACAAAAAAAGATCTTCAGGTTGAAAAGATTGCAATACTTGAAGATAAAAATCCAACAATAGCAGATGCTATGCAAATTCTAATTTTATCATATAATATAGGGCATTTTTATAATACTTTTTCAGCATCTAGAGCTGTTGTTTTAGCGGCATTTGAAAATAAACAATTAAGGAACAATATACTATCTTATTTTAAAAACCCTAAAATTAAAGATATTGTAACATCGATTTTTGAACAGAGAAATTATCAACAATTTCACCTTGTGAATAGTTTGATTATATTACAAAGTTGTGATCAAGGAAAATCATCGGTAAAATTTGCACAGGTGCTTATATGTAGATATATGGAAAATTATAGCGATATTGATGAAAAATTATGTTATATTTATAAAATCTTTAAAAGAATACGTTCTTTTTCTTATTTTATCTATGATTTACCAATATCAAAGAATCCTCTTTATCTTGATGTTAGAGATAAAGGAGCTTTAAGAAATATTCTAAGTGAAATGTTAAATCAGTATAATAACCATCAAACAATTAATGATTTATTTAAGTCAATAGCTAAAATTTTAGATGATACAATTTATAATGAGAACAGTCTTGGTATAGCGTTATATCAAGTGTCTCAGGATATGAAAAAGAAAATTAACTTAAAAGATTGGATGCAAGAAAATTATAAAACAATGATTGATGATAAGGATAGTATCTTTAATTGTAACTATCCTCAGCATTTTAATTTTGATAAAAGTAATATTTTAAAAATTACTTTTGATGTAAAAGATGAAATCAATATTTTTGGGTTATTTAATGAGTTAGCTAAAATGAATTTTGTGAAAGTAGGATACTATGATAGGAATGGTAGTTCTAAAAAAACAATTTTAGTGTCTATTAAAAATAACTGTACAAAACAGACTCAAGTTGCATTTCGAATATTAAAAAAAATTTTAACTCATATGCAAAAATGCAATGAAATTGAAACTACAGATTCACGATATATTTTAGTAGTGAAGTATTTTTTGTATTATTTGTTAGGGGAGTCGCTGATACAAATTAATCAAACTATAGATGATGTAATATGTATGTTTGTTTGTAGAGGTAAAAAAGCAAGAATTAAAATATTAGATAAGTTATTGGAAAATCAATATGGTACAGTTGATGAGAGGCATGAGGCGAAATTTATTCGAAATATTTTAAGCAAAGAATCAAAAAATGATACAGCTATAGTGATTTGTTCAAGCATCGTTGCTTATGATAAGATACAAATAGGTAAGAAACAGTATGAATTAGATGGATTAATTATATTTCCGTTTAGATCTAATAATCAAATAGTTTTTTTAGAATCCAAAAACACGAAAGAAAAGCCTAAATTTGCAAAAAAATGTTTGGTGAAAAAATTCAAGAATATGCCAATAGAAGTTAATATAAAAGATATCATTACTGATCATCATGATTGTTACTACAGACATAGTATTTAGCTGAAAAACATTACAGCAAAATACTTGACTGAAGTGATAGCATTTGTTTTTCTAATTAACCGTATTATTAACCTTAAAATTTTATAAAAATAGGTATTAATCCCTTGCCCTAACCAGCAGGGGATTTTTTTATACAAAAATTTAAAGGAGGAACTTCAAAAATGAAAAACATAATAAGAAACAGAACCGTCTTAGGGGTAGCATGTATTGTGCTATCCCTTATTATTTGCTTTGGCTTGACACCACTTTTTAATGATGCAGTGGGAGCAAAGACCAATATAGTGAGAGTATCAAAGGATATCGCTAAAGGAGAATTAATTACATCTAATCGAGTGGAAACAGTGGAAATTGGAGGATTCAATCTACCTGATTCAGTTCTTAAAAATTCAGAAAACATTATAGGTAAATATGCAAAGGCAGATTTATACAAAGGAGATTATATTTTAAATACAAAAGTGTCAGATTTACCTATTGCTAACTATGAGTACTTATATGATTTCAATGGAAGTGAAAGAGCCATATCAGTAAGCATTAAAAGCTTTGCAGCAGGACTTTCAGGAAAGTTAGAACCTGGAGATATTATATCTATTATGGTATCTGAATATGGAGAATTAAAAGAAACCATAAGCCCTAAGGAGCTTCAATATGTACCAGTTCTAGCAGTAACAGCAGGTACAGGAATGGATACAGATGAGTATGCAAACAAGGAAGATGACAGTATTGAGAAGGACAAAAAACTTCCATCAACCATTACCCTTAGGGTATCTCCTGAACAAGCAAAATTACTTGCAGACCTTGAGGTAAAGGGGAAAATCCATGTTGTATTTGTTTATAGGGGAAGTAAAGAAAACTCAGAAAAATTTTTAGAAGAACAAGCTAAAATATTAGAAAATAAAGAACAAATCGCACAAGGAAATGAAGGTGAAAATAAGGAGGTTTCAACTGATATAGAAAGTACTGAAAATACAGTAGGAAAGGATGATAGTGATGCAGAAGAATAAAATTATTGCAGTATGGGGCAATCCCAATAGTGGTAAAACAATCCTTGCCACAAAGCTTGCGAAGGAACTATCAAAGAAAAAGAAGAATGTCATCCTTGTTTTCTGTGATAATATAATACCTACAGTCAGTACAATCCTGCCATTAACAGATACAAAAGATCAATCTTTGGGAGAGCTTCTTTCTTCAATTCAGATTACTCAAGAAAGTATATTAAAAAAATGCATTACCTTAGAAAAAAATGATTATATAAGCGTACTAGGATATTTGCATGGTGAAAATGAAAGAACATATGCAAAGTACAGTAAAGAAAGGGTGGTAGACTTACTTATACTATTAAAGCATTTGGCAGATTACATTATTATTGATTGCAGCAGTTTAGTATCCTACGACATATTGTCAAGGACAGCCCTTGAATTGTCTGATCAGGTGATTCGACTTATAACTCCTGATTTAAAGGCAATTAGCTTTTATGATTCTTCCTTGCCACAACTAGCAGAAAGAAAGTACAATCTTCAAAACCATATGAAGATCCTTTCAAATGTCAAACATACTATGGCTAAAGATAGTGTGGCAAATAAGTGTGGCGGTGTAGCTTTAGAAATTCCTTTTACAGAAGAAATAGAAAAGCAATATTTAGAAGGGGGATTATTTGAGAGTTTGTCAGATAAAAAAAGCCAAGATTATGTAAAAGTAATCAATGAGATTATAAGGAACATAGAAGGGGAAGGAGAAGAACCTAAGAAGGTGAAACAAAAAAGGAAATTTAAAAATCCACTAAAAAGTATTAACTGGATGAGAGGTGCTAAATGATGGATAATATTTTACTAGATTCACCACAAAACATTAGAGAGTTTTCAGATATCCTTCATGAAGTTCAAGAATATATTTCAGGAAAATACGCTTTGCTTATATCAAGTGATAGTGAAAGGCAGAAGGAACAAATACAATCCTATATTACGAAATATCTAATGGATTATTCTTTAGCTGTTGAGGACTTAACCATGGATGAATTAGTGGAAAAATTATATTCAGAAATGGCAGAGTATTCGTTTTTGACAAAATATCTCTTTAGAAACGATATAGAGGAAATCAATATTAATTCATGGGAGGATATAAAAGTAACCTATTCTAATGGTGAAATACTGCCAATAAAAGAGCATTTTAATTCACCTACACATGCTGTTGATGTGATTAGAAGATTACTTCATAAAAGTGGAATGATATTAGACCATTCCCAGCCCATTGTAGTTGGGCATTTATCAGAAAAGATTCGTATTACAGTATTAGGACAAGGTGTTATTGATAATAATATCGGAGTTGCTGTTTCTATCAGGATAGTTAATCCTAAAAAGCTGGTAAAAGAAGATTTTATAAAAAATCATACTGCCAATGAGGAAATGCTTGATTTTCTCAGCCTAACCCATAGGTATGGTGAAAGCATGTGCTTAACAGGAGCTACATCAAGTGGAAAAACAACCCTTATGAGCTGGATTTTATCAACCCTTCCTGATAATAAAAGGATTTATACTATCGAAAACGGGACAAGGGAGTTTAATCTTTTAAAGAAAAATGAAAAGGGGGAAATCATCAACAATATTATTCATACAGTTACAAGACATAGTGACGATCCGAAGCAGAATATTACCATGGTAAAGCTCCTTGAAACGGGATTAACAGTCAATCCAGATTATATATGTGTAGCAGAAATGAAGTCAGAAGAGGCATTTTTTGCCCAAGAGGCAGCGAGGACTGGCCATGGCGTGACTACCACTATTCATGCCAGTTCATGCATTGCCACCTATTATCGTATGGTAACATTATGCAAGCAACGCTATGATATGGATGAAAGAACCCTATATAACCTTGTAACAGAAGCATTTCCTATAGTGGCATTTTGCAAGAAATTAGAGGACAATTCCCGCCATATTATGGAAATAACAGAGTGCGAAATAAAGGATGATGGCACAAGAAATATAAGAACCCTTTATAAATTCAATATAACAGATAATCGTATAGTTGATGGAAAGGTAAAGATAATAGGGAAATATGAGAAAGTAAATCATATATCAAAATCTTTACAAAAGAGGCTACTTGAAAATGGCATGCCTAAAAATATCCTTCAAAAATTTGCAGGTGGATGTGAGAAAAAACATGCTACTAAAGGATACAATCTAGGGGGTGGATTAAATGAATAGCATGATTTTAATGGCTTTTTTAGGATTAATAACAGGATCATTTATATTAATTCAAACATCCCCTTTTGAAATGATAAGAGATATAGCAAAGCTATTTGACAAAAAAGAGCAGTCAATAAAAAGCAAAGTTAAAAATGCCACTTCAACTAAAAAGAAAAAAGGGATACGAAAATTAATGGAAGAAACAAAGGATATATTAAAAGCTACCAATAAAGAAGACCGTTTTACAATGATTTGTACCATATCCTTTGCTCTATTGGTAATAGGGGTATTTGTGGCAGTATTAATGAACAACATGTTTTTAATTCCAGTACTATCAATAGGTTTTGCATTATTGCCCTTTTGGTATGTAAAATTTACAGCTGGTAAATGGAAAAAGGAATTAAATAGTGAATTGGAAACTGCTTTATCTGTAATTACCACATCTTATATCCGTAGTGAAAGCATTATTACTGCCATTGATGAAAATATTAATTATATTAATCCACCTGTACATGATGTATTTAAAGCCTTTCTAACACAAACCAAGTTAATTAATTCTAATATAAAAATAGCCCTTGAAGGATTGAAATATAAGATAGATAGTGCTGTTTTTCATGAATGGATAGATGGGGTAATTGATTGCCAAGAGGATAAAAATCTTAAAAGTACATTAACTCCCATTGTATCAAAGTTATCCGATATGAGGATTGTATCAGCAGAGTTAGATTATCTACTGTATGAGCCAATAAAAGAGTTTATCACCATGGCAATTCTATTAGTTGGGAATATACCTTTGATGTATTTTTTAAACAAGGATTGGTTCAATACACTGATGTTTACTACTATTGGTAAATTTGTACTTGCCATTTGTGCTGTTGTAATTTTCATATCCCTTGCAGCGGTTATTAGATTATCAAAGCCTGTGGAGTTTAAAAGATAGAAGGGAGGGAATGGGATGAATACAATTCTAATACTATTTGCCGGTACTTTTTCTATAGGAGCATATTTGGTATGTGCAGATTTATTAAAATTACCAAGAAGAAAAGCCACAAAGGTTATTCTTGCAATAGATAAAAGGGAAAAGAAAAAGTCAAAGAATTTTGATGTGTTCATTAATGAATTATCCATGAAGGTATCGAAATTCATTAAAATAACAGATTACAACAAAAGGAGAATTGCATCAACATTAAAATCAGCAAATATAAAATTATCACCAGAAACATATATAGCAAGAGCATGGGTAAAAGCAGGGCTAACATTATTGTTTATAGTTCCTGCTTTTATTATTTTTCCAATTATATTTCCTGTTATCCTATTTCTTGCAATAGCTGTTTACTTTAAAGAAATAAGAAGTGCAGAGGAAGCTGTAAGGAAAAGAAGAGAGGATATAGAATTTGAACTGCCAAGATTTGCTTCTACATTAACTCAAGAATTAAAGGCAAGTAGAAACGTATTGACCATACTTGAAACATATAAGCAAAATGCAGGAAAAAGCTTTAAAAATGAACTGGAAATAACCGTTGCAGACATGAAATCAGGGAGTTATGAATCTGCCCTTACAAGGCTAGAAACAAGACTTGGAAGTTCTCAGCTTTCAGATGTGGTAAGAGGTTTAATCGGTGTCATTCGTGGAGATGATGGTGTAGTTTATTTTCAAATGTTATCCCATGATTTAAAGCAGTTAGAGCTTCAAAGATTGAAAACTATTGCCATGAAAAGACCAAGTAAAATCCGTAAATATTCCTTTGCCATGCTATTTTGTTTCTTGATGATGTATTTGTCCGTCATGCTTGTAGAAATTGTTAAAACCCTTGGGAAAATGTTCTAGGAGGTGAGAAAAAATGAAAAAGATATTAGCGTCAAACCGTGGAGAAGGCTATATAGATGCAGCTGTGATAGTCATTGTGGCAATGCTTGTTATAGCAATGGGTGTCAAAGTATATCCTGTATTTATTGTTAAAAATGAATTAAATACCTTTGTAGGAGAGCTAGCAAGAGTTGCCGAGATAGAAGGAGGAGTAGGACGTGAAACAAGGGCTAAAGAAAAGGAACTAAAAGTGAATATGGGAATTGCTCCAGATGTAAAGTGGTCGAGAACAGGAAAAATTCAGCTCAATGAAGAATTTAACGTAGTTGCTAGTCATACAGTGAACATAGGTTTTTTTGAATTTGGATCATTTCCTATTACCCTTAAAGCAAAAGCAACTGGTAGATCGGAGGTATATTACAAATGATAAGCAGGTTAAAAAATAAAGATGGAAGTGCAATCATAACTGCTTGTGTAGTTGTAGTATGTCTATTGCTTTTATTCACTGTTATAAGCGAATATTTAAGACTTCAAATTATTGCTAAAGGGGTCCGTGATACTGTTCAGTCATCGGTTATATCCTTAGCAACACAAAATTATGATGAGGTCTATAACGGACTGAGGGAAGGATATTCAGGAGGGTATGAGTTAGATAGAAATGATCGTTGGAAAAGTAAAGTAGATGAAGGAGCTGTTTTATCCGATATTAGTAATGTATTAGGATTAAGAAATGGAGAAAAATATGCTGGATCGCAGCTTGAATACAGGATAACCAATCTTGATATTAATATTTTAAACACACCTTTAGCTCCAAGTGGAAATTCTAAAAAGTTTGAATCAGAAGTTTGGTTAAATCTTCAAGTGCCTTTATCCTTTGGATGGGATAAATTGCCGCCACTTAAAATACGAATGAAAGTCAATGCAGGATATACCCCTAAATTTTAAAATGAACGATTCCTAGACAAAAAAATTTTAGAGTGGTACTATGTGTATATAGAATATGTATAAATTATCCAGATTGTTAAAAATTAATGGACATAATATGTATGATAAAAGCAGTAATCAAAGGAGGTCAACAGATATGAAAAAAATGAATATGAAAACTAAAAGAGTAATGTTGATATCAACTTTTTTAGTCATAGGAATTGCTCTTGTTGGAGCAATTTATATAAAAACTAACACTAAAAATATGAATGAAGATATATTGATAAGGGAAAAAGAAAATGATAATACGGTTGTTGATACTATAGAAGAACCAGAAAAAGATGAAGAAAAAATAGAAGTTCCTGAAATTAGAGAAGAGGAAGTTATTAAAGATATAGATAATAAAGTAGAAAAAGAAGTTATAGAAGAGCCCCTACCAAAGGAACCTGAAAAACCTAAAAGTACCCCACCTGAAAAGAAGCCTCAAACAAAAGATGATGTTGAAGATATAACAAAAGAACCTGAATATGACGAAGAAGAAGTAATCTATATCCCTCAAGAAAAGGATGAGCCTAAGACTGAAAAAAATCCTGCACCTAAAGATAATGAAGAAGACAATCTAGTGCCTGAATCTGAAAATCCATTTCTCCAAGACAATATTCCTAATAATGGTGATGGAGGAGAGATGAAAGGCGAAGACTTAGGAGATGGAGAATGGGGGACTGGAGACAAATTTTAGTTTTTTTAAAAATGGTTGAAATATTTAGCAGTAATCAATATAATGAATAAAGAAAATAGCAGAAATATACCAAGCAAGAACTAAACGAGGAGATAAATAATGATAAAAAAATTAGAAATGTCTGAAATAGATAGTATAATGAAAATTTGGTTACAAACAAATATTAAAGCACATGATTTTATTCCAAAAAGTTATTGGATGGAAAATTATGATTTTGTGAAAAAGTTTTACCTCAAGCAGATGTCTTTGTCTATAAAGATAGTGGAGAAATAAAAGGGTTTGTAGGGGTTATAGATCAATCATATATTGCAGGATTATTTGTTTCCAATCAATATCAGTCTACAGGAATAGGAAGTAAATTGATTGAAAAATGCAAGCAGTATTATAAGACTTTAAGATTAGATGTTTATGCTAAAAATTTAAAAGCCATAGAGTTTTATAAGAAGCATGAATTTGAAATAGAACAGGAAAAAGAAAATGAAGATACTAAAGAAACAGAGTATTTAATGATATGGGAATCGAAAAATAAATAAAACTTTATAAATAATAAAAATTTATGATAGAAGGCAGTTTCTTAATTGAAGCTGTCTTTTTTGTATGTAAAGGAGCGTGAAGGATTGAAAATATTTAAGAAAACAATATGGATAATTGTTATATTTACTTTTATATTCAATTCACTTTCAGTATTTGCAGAAGATAATGCAGATAGTGGCTCAGGTAATACAGGAGGTGCAGCAAAGGGCAAGGGTTTTTATCGTGGAAGTGAATATATGTACAAGGTTTCAGTATATGTCGGTTTATCTGATAAAGCTGATAAAAATAGTAACTTATTAAGGGATTGGAAGATGATAGGCAACAGTCCATTATATATAAAACCTTCAAGTTTTACATTGTCTAAAAATGCAATGGGAAGCTCTGGTAATAAAGTAGATTTTATAAATGGCAAATCATTATCTCCTATAAAAATATCTCAATATGTAACGGATAATCCTCCACCAATTCCGATAACTAACGGTGGAAATATTACTTCGGTAAAATCATACTTCGGGGATACTAGAACTTTACTTGGTTTAATAGATGGTTTTGCAAAACAAAAAGGAACAAGTAGAGAAGGCTTAGTATCCAATATGTCCTTTACAATAAAAGGAGAAACGAAAAAATTTTCACCAAATGAGATATTGCCTATAAAAAAGGACGGAATATATCAGAATAAAGTTTCTTGGCTCATCATTTATGAACCTGTTATTATTTCCTATCTGAAAGATAGAAAAACCGTATTGGCTTTTACAGCAACGGAATATGCATTGGCTCAAAAACAAGGGTACTTTAATTTTAAGTTCGGTAGTACAGGGCAGTATATACCAGGAATGACACATTCAGACTTGCCTAATTCCATAGTATTGGAAGAGAGTTGGTTTGGATATCCAGTAATATCTCCATTACCTGATGATGTTTATTGGAGTGAAGATAGAATCATATCAGGTGGTGGATGGGGAATGAGAATGTTAAAACCAAATGATATGGATGTAGTAGAAAATGATACAACCTATGATTATGAATATAGAGTAGATACGGATGTAATAACGTCTGTAAGGATTTATGCAAGGGATGATATCACTCCTGATAATAGACATGAAAGTGAAGACGATTATGAGAGTCCCAAAAAAAATACAGCCACAGTAACTATGACTGCCAACGGTTATACTAAAAGTACCGAAGTGGTCATACCTGGTGGTGGATCTGAATTAGTTTGGATAAAATGGCATACCCCTTCTACTCCTCAAGATGTAATAATTGATGTTAGAGTAACAGGAAATCCATCAGCTAAAATAGATGGAAAAAGTAGAATTGCTAAGATAACAGGAAAAGTTGTAGATTTAGGATTGAATCCACCACCAAATCCTACAGCTAATGATACTAATAAGGAATTTACATTTCCTAATATTCCAGTAAAAGCAGAAAAAACTACAGCCAATTGGGGTGTATATAGTTGTAGTTGGGTACCGAATTGGGTATGGTATCCAAAATGGGAGTGGGAAAGTAATTGGGTGAAAAAGACCTATCGTTATCGCCATAGTGGAGGTTGTAAATCAGATGGAAGCTGTCCAGGACATAGAAGAACAAAATGGGTTGACAAAGGAAAGTGGGTGGATAATGGACGATGGGTAGATGAAGGAAATTGGAAATATGATTTTACAAATTACAAAGCAACACTTTCAGCGGATATGAACCTCTATCCTGATAGTAAATCGCCTACAGCAAAGAATAAGACAATAAAATCAGGCTATGGCGTCAATGTAGATGTTTCAACCAATATCCATTCTAATGCACCAAGTAGTCATATTACCTATGCCCAAAATGTTATCACCTATTTTCCAGAGTTCAATTATAAAAGTTACTGGCGGTTATTAGATATGACAAGCTATGGAGACTTTGAATTTAAGCAAAATAAATATTCAACCTATAATAATAGGGTGCATTTTACGCCTATTTGGTATCCTGATGGCTCCTATAAAGTATATGGGGAAGTAATAGATATGTGGACACCAGAAGGAATGTTAAGGGTCAATCTTGATGATGATGTAAATATTGATGGGAACTTATTTGAAGATTGGCATATAGGTCCGAAATAGGGGGGATTTCTATGGCAGTTAATCCAGCATTTTTAAAAACAGTTGCAAAAATTGCAGTAACAGCAGTTAGGGATGAAAGAACAAGACAGGTTATACTAGTAGCCTGTCTTGTTCCATTTATAATAATTTTACTTGTACTAAGTTCTCCCTTTGCAATATTCTTTTCCGTAACAGGAGATGGAGGAAATGCAGATGCTATTTCAATACACCAAACAATGGATTCTTTAAAAAATCAATTTGAAGAAAAAATAAGAGAAGAAAAGGAAGATGATACAGTAGATGAATTTTATACTGTAATCATGGGAAGTGAAGATAATACTATCATAGATAATTCAGCAGATGTCTTAATAGCTTATTCTGTAAAATACAATGTAACAAATAAAGATGCAGAGCAAATGGCAGTATTAACAGATAATCAGATTAGTAAATTAGAAAATGTATTTTGGGATATGAACCAAATCACCTCAAAGATAGAAACCGTCAAAGAAAAAAAGACTTATACCACAACAAATAAGAAGGGTAAAAAGATCACTAAGACAAAAACCATTACCAAAAAGATAAAAACAATCTATATTGATTGCTTATCAGCTGAAGAAATTGCATCAATCTATAATTTTGATAAAACACAATTAAGAGTAATAGAAGAGATGAAGAAAAGTGGTATTGTTGCATTTGTAGGTAACAACATCAGTATGACTACTTTAAATAAAGAGCAAATAGCAGAAATAAAAGAGCTTTTGCCTGAAGATTTGTCCATAGAAAGAGAACATATCGTAGAAACAGCATGCAGTATTCTTGGAAAAGTCAATTACTTTTGGGGAGGAAAAAGTAAAGCTATAGGATGGGACAATAGATGGGGAAAATTAATGACAGTTACTTCAAAGGGAAGTCCTACTACGGGAAGCAAAAGACCATTTGGGCTTGATTGTTCAGGCTATGTAACATGGGTATTTGTTAATATGGGTATCCCTGCTGAGAGTATAAATGAAACCATAGGTCAAGGAACAACACAACAATGGAATTTATCCAATAATATATCTGAAAACTTAGTATTGCCTGGTGACTTAGCATTCTTGGCAGTGCCAGGAACAAGAAAGGTGAATCATATAGGCATTGTTGTAGGAAAAGACAAAAAAGGAAGTATTCTAGTGGCTCACTGTGCTTCAGGAGCTAATAACGTAGTCGTAAAAACAGCAGAAAGTGTAGGTTTTATGTACTATAGACGACCAGCAGTACTAATGGAATAACTAGAAGTGAGGAGGAGTTAGATGGATCAGCTTATACCAATTATAGCTATTGTAATTTGTATTATTGCAGGTGCAGTAGCACTTTTCTTTATAAAAAGAAATAAGAATAAAGAGCAAACAGAATTAAGTAATGCACAGATTACAGCCAATGAATTTATAAATGTGAAAGATATAAAAGACCGTTTCCTTTATACAAGGGACGGTCAAATTATTATGTATATAAAGATTAATCCCATAAGCATAGATTTATTTTCAGATATAGAAAAGGAACAAATATGTAGCTCATTAACAGCAGAATTATCAAGCATACGAAAGCCTTTTAAATTTCTTGCAGTATCAAGACCAGTAGATATTTCACCACTAATCAACGAATATACCCAGCTATTATCTGAAACCAATAATCAAAAGCAAAAAGAACTTTTAAGAAATGAAATGATGGTCATGAGTAACTATGCCATATCAGGGGATGTAGTGGAAAGACAATTTTATATAATGATTTGGGATAAGTACCATGAGCATGTAGAAAAGGATATTTTAAAAGAATGTAGAGAATTTGTAAGTAAATTTGAAAGTGGCAATATAAGATGTGAAATTTTAAAAGAACAGGAAATTGTAAGACTGTGTAATTTGGTGAATAATCCTGCTTATGTAGGGCTTGAGGATGGGGAGTTTGGAAAGACTATAGCAGCAATATACAGGAACTAACGAACTAACTAAAAATTGCTTATAATATTGGAAATCCATGGTATTATATAGTATTATATAAATATAATTGATTGTAAACTGGAATGAGATATAAAATTAAGTTATATATCTATTTAGGCAATTTTTAGAAAAAAAGTAAGAAGGGTGACTGTATGAGTAGAGGGAATTTAATTAAGGAATTGCAAAACAAATATAGAGAAGGAAATATTGTTCCTTTTTTAGGTGCGGGATTATCCATTCCATTTAATATACCTGATTGGAATGAATTAATAAAAGAATGTGCAGTGGATATGGGTATAGAAAATGTTTCAGAAATGCCTTCTTTAGTGGATATGCTGAACTTTAATCTTAAAAATTATGATTATTGGGAAGCCGTTAGATTGATAAAGAAATATTTGAATCGAAGTGAAGAAGATATTCAAGAATTTATAGTAAATAAAATTAATGATAGCATACCTGATGAATTAATTAACATTGATAATAACTATGAAGACTTGGGTAAATATGGATTCAACTTGTATTTTACAACAAATTATGACCATATTATGTCTAAGTATTTAAATTCTAACTTTATGCCAGTTAATTTGAAGGATGTACAATCAAATATTCAGTCATTAATTAATAATTCTAAGACAAAGCGGATTTTTCATCTACATGGCAATATTAGTGATAGCAGTAGCATTGTTATTAGTCATGAAAAATATAAAGAATTATATGATGACAACGTATATAAATCACTATTTTCTGTCTTTTCAGGAGTTAAAACATTCTTGTTCATTGGATTTTCTTTTAATGATGTATTTATACAAAATATTATCAAAGATAATAATGAATATTTTAAATCAAAGCATTACATTATTTTGCCAAAACCTACGAATGAAAACATTCGTCATTTAAAGCAAAATTATAACATTGAGACTATACCTTATAATCCAGAAGATTCATCACATTGCGAGGAAATACGCAAAATACTAATTGATATTTGTAGCAATACTACTAATAATATTGGTGTAGAAGAAATACATGAAGAAGACCTTATCCTTGATAAGTTACCAAATAAGGAAGAGAAGTCGCTATTAGAAAAAAACATATTTTGCCAGAAACTTAGAATAGAAGATATTGATGAATTAAAAGTGGATTATAGTAAAGAATGTTTTTTTACTGCTGAACAATATTTTCGATGGCTAAAAAAATCTGGGATAAAAGGTAATAGCACGTTTGCAGATCATTTCCTTGCGTTAACATACATGAAATATAGAGAGTTATTAATTTCATTATATTCTGATGAAAAAAATAGTGATAACTTTTTTAAAGCGGTTCATAAAGCAATGATTAAATTAGAGTTTTCAAAATTGAACAATCGTATTAATTATGAAAATATGCCAAATGAAATCAACAAGCAAGGATTTATTCATATATTGGCAGATGATCTTGAATCTGAAAAAGAAGTATGGTGGGGTGAAAAAAGACTTGGACAAGAGTAAATTACCAATTGATCTTAAATATTTATTTGAAAATAAATATATAGAATGCATGCAAACGCTTCTTATATTATTTTTATTAAAAAGACGTAGAAAAGGAATAGAAATTGAAGAGCTACTTTATTACTTTACTTTGCTCTGTATGACTACAATTAAAGCTAATAACGAATTTTTTATTGATGAAACTTATATTCAAAATAATTATTTGACACTAGAAAAAGTTGTTAGAGATAATATTCTTATATTATCTAATCACAATTACATTAATGTAAAAATAAAATCTACTAAAAAAAAGAATAAAATGTATATAAAAATTTCAGATGATGGGAAAGAGGTTGTTAAAAATTTGGAAAATAACTTCTTTGAAAAGGAGAAAGAGAAAATTAAGTATTTGACAGAAAAAGAAAAATTTAGTGTTGAAAATCAAAGAAAGGTATTGAGGGCAAATGAAAACTAGATTAAGATTATTGAGATTGATAATTTCAGGAGAGAGGTATAAAAGAACGTTAAATATTGATAAATCGTTAATTATTATAAAAGGAGATGGGTTTTCAGGTAAATCGTTAGTTTTAAATTTAATAGCATATTGTTTAGGTGGTAAAACTAAAATAATTGATTTATCTGTTCAGAAAGAATTAAATGATTATTGTGATGAGGTATTTTTAGAGCTAAAAGCTGGAGATTCTATATATACGATTAATAGAAATTTGAAGCATGATAAAAATACAATAAATATATATCTATGTGGATATGATGAACATAAGGAATATTCTCCTTGGAGGAAAAAAGATGACGAAGCTAATGATTTTTTTGCTGAACAATTCCAAATACCTTTACATACTATTCTAAGAAAAAAATCAGGGAGTAAGGACTTAAATCAAGAAAAAATTTCTTTCAGAGATTATATGAGGTATATTTTTATACATCAAGGTGAATTAGGGACTAACCAGTTTTTGAAAAATAATAATACCTTTATTTCAGGTAAGAACAAAGAAGTATTTAAGATAATAAATGATTTGGTTATACCAGATTTAGAAAATATAAATAAAGAAATTCAAATTAAGCAGAATGAACTTAATAAACTTGAGAAAGTCAATATAGGGTTAGATGATTATTTATACAATAGAGAAGCTACGCAATTAATAGAATTGACATCTAATCGAGATAATTATTCAAGAAAAATAGATGAATTGATACAAAAGAAAAAACAACTAATTAAGCAAAACAATAAGGATGAATCAAGAGTTTTTAGTAGTTTGAAAAATGATATAAAAGAAATTGATGAAGTATCTTTTGAAGTGAATAAAAAAATTAAAATACTTGATTTATCAATTCAGAATAAGGAGATATTGTTACAGGATTATTTTAATGAAAAAGAAAAATTGGATGCTACATTAGAGGCAATGAAAAAAATTAAAATATCTGAACAAAGTGAAAGATGTCCTTTATGCCAGACTATTGTAAAAGTAAATCATCAAAGTTGTGAAACAAATGAAGACATTGAAAAAGCATTGAATCAAATAGAAAATAAGATAGAAACATTACAAAATTTAGTTAGCGTTGATATGAAAAAAACGGAACAATATAAAGTGGAATTGAATAAAGTAAATGAAAAACGAAAAATTTATATTGTAGCACTTAATGAATATAAAAAGAATATGAAAGTACCTTATCTTCCAGAAATAGAATCTATTAATTCATTAATTAGGGATATAACAGAGGAAAGAAATAAAATTAATTCATTGATTGATATTCATAATGAAATGGATAAAAATGCTGGTGGTATGTTAAAGTTAAAAGGTAGATTAGAAACTTTAAATAAAAAGAAAAAAGAATTTAAAAAATTACAAGAAAGAGAAGAAAATGTATTTAATAGTCTAAATAAAAAATATAGAAAATTAATGTTTAGGTTTAATTTTACAAGCATACAAAAGGATAGTTGTTACATAGACAAAGAAACGTATTTACCATATTACAGCGGGATAAGTGTATTAAAGCATACTAGTGGATGTCTGTTATTATGTATGCAAATTGCTTACTTAGGAGCACTTTTAGAATTAAATAATGAAGAAGAAAATAATTGTCATCCAGGATTACTTATGTTAGATACTGTAAGCAATAATATTGGAACTAATAAAGAATCAGAGGATAGTATTGACCCAGCAACATATCAAGAGATATTTAAATATCTAGTAGAGCTATCAAAAAACAATCAAATCTTCATTGTTGACAATACCCCTCCTAATATAGAGGTTCCTAAGAAAGAATTTGTGTTTAGAAGAGTGAGTGAAAAAGAACCACTATCCGGTTTGATAGATGAATCAAAGAATGAAATTCAAATAACAAAAGAATAAGTTGCATCTATTACAATAAAGGAGCAAAGGAATAATAAACTAATATATAGTATAGTGATTCAACCACAGCCCACCCACTGTGGTTTTTCTATGCCCAAAAGGAGGAAAAACGAAAATGAAAAAACAACAAGAACAAAAAATCAATAATTCCCTACTCAATATCATTACCCCAATGGGACTCGAAATAAAAAGAAATAGCCTTGTCATTGGTGAAAATACAGGTAGGATTTATGGGATAGTCAAATACCCTCAAAAAGTAGACTATGGATGGCTATCTAAAATAACCAATATCCCTGGAACTGTTGTGAGTATAACTTTTATACCTATTGATAATGGAGACTTTATATCAGGGCTATCAAGAAGTGTCATTCAACATAGAAGTGCAGCAGAAACAGCAAAAGATCCATTATCTCAACAAAGAGCTGAAAGAGCAGCTGTTGATGGTGAAAAAATCATGCTTCAAATTGACCAACATGGGGAAACGGTGGGAACAGTTATTATTACAATTATGGCAATGGCAAGAGATGAAAGAACATTTAACAAAATATGTAGAAAAACTGAAAGTATTATCGCCACTAGTAAATGCAAAACAAGAATTATGGCTAATCTACAAGAGCAATCATTTAAGAGTGTATCACCTTACTATACTATTAATGAATCTATAGAAGAAGTACTAAAAAGAATTATTCCAATGAGTAGTTTTATAGGCGGATTTCCTTTTTCATCAAGTGGATATAACGATGGAACAGGATATTATTTTGGAAGAGATAATGGTGGGGGACTGGTAATTCTTGATCCATGGAAGAGAGGAAATGATAGAACCAATTCTAACTTTACTATAATGGGAGTGGCAGGGGTAGGCAAGAGTACAGCTATAAAGCATATTGCTTTATCGGAGTATATGAAAGGAACTAAAATCATCTTCATAGATCCAGAAAGAGAGTATCGAGAACTCTGCCAATCATTAAACGGTGATTGGATTAATGCAGGTGGAGGAAGTAATGGTAGAATTAATCCACTTCAAATAAGACCAACTCCAGTTGATGATGACGATAAATATTATAAAGATGATGGAAATGGCATGGGGGACATGGCCATATATATTAAGAATTTAGATATATTTTTTAGTCTTTATATTCCATCTTTAACAGATAAACAAAAGGCAATATTAAAAGGAGTAGTAATAGAGCTTTATAATAACTTTGGAATCAATTGGGATACAGATATGAATACATTATCAAGAGATGACTTTCCAATATTTACAAACCTATATAAATTGATACAACAGAAGGCAGAAGAAAAAAGGAGAACAATAAAAAATAATGAAGTGAATGAATATAATGAATTAGCGTTGCTATTGCAAGATATTGCTCTTGGTAGTGACGCTTTTTTATGGAATGGGAAAAGCACTATAAACACAAATACAAGGTGTATCTGCTTAGATACCCATGATTTGCAAAATACAAGCGATAATATTAAAAGAACTCAATATTTTAATTTGCTAACATGGTGTTGGCAGCAAATGAGTGCGGACAGAAATGAGCCTGTATTGTTAATTTGTGATGAAGCCTATCTAATGATTGATCCTAATGTACCACAGTCTTTAGTTTTTCTTAGAAATGTAGAGAAACGAGCGAGAAAATATGAAGCAGGAGTAGCTATTGTTTCACATTCTGTTGTTGATTTTTTAGATCCTAAAATAAAAATGTACGGACAGGCTCTTCTAGATATTCCATGTTTTAAAATTCTTATGGGATGCGATGGGAAAAATCTAATTGAAACCAAGGAGCTGTATAATCTTACAGATGCAGAAGAAGAGCTGTTAGCGACGGTGTTTGTCAAGTAAGTTGTCATAGAACTTTTTTCTTAAGCTTCTCGTTTTTGTATAAATCATCGGTTGGATTAAGGCTTACTATTTCAACCTTATCCCAATTTCTTATACCTTTAGACCATCTATTAGGATTTTTTGATTTAGCATTTTTATAGACTTCTTTTCTATTTGCAAGTATTTCATCATCTAAACCATAATGTCTATCATGTGGAGTTACATACTTTATACCACTATGAAGGGATTCTTTATTATAAAAGTTTACAAATTCAAACACCCAGCTCCTAGCTTGCTCAATAGACTCAAAG